>DNYO01000093.1 GCA_003506795.1 Deltaproteobacteria bacterium | reverse complement strand
GCCCTTATTGGGGGAGCTTTTAGGGCTCGTCCTTCCAGACCATTTCTTTCAGTTCTTTTCCAACCTTGAAATAGGGAAGTCTCTTGGGTTCGACCTGAACGGTCTCGCCGCTTTTCGGATTTCTGCCCCTGTATGCCTTGTATTCCCTGAGGGTGAAACTGCCAAAACCGCGGATCTCCACCCGCTCATTATTGATGATGGCCTTCTTTATGCTGTCGATGATCGTGTCGACGGCGATCTTTGCTATCTTCTGGTTTACGTTTATATCTGTGGCGAGCTTGTTGATTATATCCATCTTGTTCATGGACATCCCTCCTTAAGTCAACTTTTTGAGATATAGTCGCAGGCGTTCCTGAAAATCTTAAGCCCGTCTCCTTCGCTTTGCACGTCTTCCCGCGTCCATCGGGGGTGCTGTGTGCGATGGACAAAAGCCTCGGGGTGCGGCATGAGCCCGAAGACCCTTCCTGTATCGTCACAGATAGCCGCGATCGACTCGATCGATCCGTTGGGGTTATCGGGATAGCTCATCGATACCTCCCCGCGCTCGTCGGCGTATTGCAGCACTATATTCCCCCCTTGCTTCATCGTCGAAAGGCTCTGCGTCGAATCAACGATGCATTTTCCTTCACCATGTCGGACGGGGAGATAAATTTTATCCATATCGCTCGTAAATATGCAATGAGAAAATCGATTTGTCTTCAGATAGACCCAGCGGTCCTCAAACCGTCCCAGGTCGTTCGCGGTGAGGGTTGCCGACTGCGTTCCGTACGTCTTGCCCAGCGCCGGCAGGAGCCCTGTCTTGACGAGCAGCTGAAAACCGTTGCAGATGCCGATGATGATCTTGCCATCCTCAACGAACTTTACGAGCTCATCGAGAAAACGCCTGCCCGTCCCGGCCATTCTCTGGTATTTCCATTTTACGGCCTGGGCCTTCGCCGAGCCCAGATCGTCCCCGTCCAGGAACCCGCCGGGAAAATTGATGAAGCTGTACCGGTGTATCCCTTTCGGGCGCTCAACGAACTCGTCGATATGCACAAGCTCGGGGTCGAATCCGGCCAGCCGGTTGGCGTGCGCCGTTTCGTGTTCGCAATTGATCCCGTTTCCGAAAACTACAAGGCTTTTTGGTTTCTTTCGTGTCATGTCGCGTAACTATGTAATCCCGCTAGAAGAAAGTTGACCCCGAAATACGTCATTACAACGCTCGCAAAACCTATGATCGACAAAATGGCGGTCTTACGTCCCCTCCACCCCCCGGTCATGCGCAGATGAAGAACCAGGGCATAAACGATCCAGGTTATCAGCGACCACGTTTCCTTCGGGTCCCAGCTCCAATATGACCCCCATGCGTAATGGGCCCATACGGCTCCGGTTAGTATACCAGATGTCAGCATCGAAAAGCCAATAATAATGCTCCTGTAATTGATATCGTCCAATGCGTCGGCGGGCGGCACGACCCCGCCGGACCCGAAGAAGAAAAGTCCCCCGCATATGAAGGAAACGACGAATGCCGCATACGCTATAAAACAGGTGATGACGTGGACGTGAAGCCAATTGCTCTGCAGGGCCGGTATGAGGGGCTGGATGCCCTTGTCCACCCCCGGTGCCAGGGAGGCGTACGCCATCAAGACGAGTGAAATGAGAGCCGCCGCGAAGGTGATTGCCGGGTAGGTAAGCCTTCTTTTCATGATTATCACCAGGACGCTTATCGACCAGGAGAAAAATATGAGGGATTCGTAATAATTCGACAGCGGGACGTGGCCTATGCCAAGGCGGTAGGATTCCACCCAGCGCATGCCGAGGCCGACCGTCTGTATGACAAGGGTCGCATAGAGACAGTACCACGCCACCGGCACGATCCCCTTCTTCTTCGTGGCAAAATAGAGGACGTGCAGAAAGAACAGGGCGAGATACAGGATAGTCGCAACCCCGAGAATCGTATGGTGTGTGATCATGCCAGGCCCTCTGCAAGTTTCTTCAATTCCTCGAGGAACCCCTCCTTGTTCCTGGGCGCGGTGCCGGCCACAATTATTCTGTCGCCTTCATCTACAACGTAGATCCTGCGGTGAAAGGTAAAAAAGGTAATGTACAACCCCAAAAGCATGAGGCCGAACCCCGTAAGCACCACGGGAACCCCCGGGTCGCGCGCCACCTCGAGGCCGGTGTAGTATTTCCCGTCGATTTTCTCGAGGGTCACCCTGGAGCCCTCGATCATGTGCGTCTTCATCTTCTCCACTTTGCTCAGGAACCAGATCGTCTTCGGCTCCTGTCCCTCCATGTAAGCCACCATGACGCCGGGCCCGAAATTGTGGACCTCAGTAGCGTACCGCGCCACCATGAACGGGGCCTTGCCCGCCGAGGCAACCTCCTGCTCCCCGAGTACGATTCTCTTCCCGTCCACAACGAAGGTAAAAAGATTCGACATTCCGTAGGTGGACTGATAGAGTCTCACGCCGCCGTAAGACAGCGGTTCGTTCACCCTGATCCTGCCTTCCTTTACCACTTTGCCGGCGCGGTCCGCAATTTCAATGTCGCTTGCGTATTCCTTCGGCTCGCCTCCCGGGTAAAAGCTGACCCGGAAATCCTTGCATCTCACCGTAAAACCAAGGGGTATCGCCGGCTGGCCGCGGCTGCGCGACATGGCGCTGTCGGTTTCTTCTCCCGCGTGGAGCACGATAAAACCCTTCTTCCCGCCAAGAAGGCCCATCAAACCGCCAAGAAGGATGAGAATGACGCTTGTGTGGATAACGATAACCCCATACCTCGACAGGGACCCCTTTTCATAGAGTATCGCCCTGTCCGATATGGGCTTCTTCCTGTATGAACCCCCCAGCCGGCGGAAGATCTCCTCCCGTCTGTCTGCCGGCACCGTGAACCCTGAACCGCCGGCCGCGAGCGCCTTGACGTCGGGCACGCTCTTTCTTCCCGCGCCCCTCTCCCTCGCCAGGCGTTTTATCCTTTGAAGGGTGCACAACACCAGATTAAGGACGAAAACTCCCAGGAGAAAATAGAACCACGGTGAGTGATAGGCATCGTCGAGCCCGAAGAGCTTGATGAAATGATACGTCTTTTCGGGGTAGAGGGCGAGGTATTCCTCTTCCGTTCCGCCCTGTTTTATAACGCTCCCCAGGACGGATGTCGCCGCGATAAGCGACAGAACCACGATGGCAAGACGCACGGATGTAAAAAAACGGAAGATGGGGGCTGGCCGGGGCGCCGGTTCGCCTTCCTTTCCGTTATTGCTTCTTGTGGCAGTCATTACACGCGGTTGGCGCCTTTACCCCTTTCG
>DNYO01000145.1 GCA_003506795.1 Deltaproteobacteria bacterium | reverse complement strand
CGGCTCTCTCGGCTTCTTCGTCATTGGCTACACGCTGTTGAAAGGGACCGATGTCGGGGGGTTTATCGGTGTGGGTCCTCTATTCCTGGCCGGCAATCAATATGATGTCGGCAAGTACCTTGATTTCTTCTGGCAACTGGTATTTTGCGCAACCGCCGCAACCATAGTTTCAGGGGCTGTGGCGGAACGCCTGAAGTTCTCCTCCTACTTGATCTACAGCGTGATCATCAGCATGCTTGTTTATCCGATATATGGCCACTGGGTATGGGGCGGCGGATGGCTCTCGAAGTTGCCGTTCGGCATGGGACATCTTGATTTTGCCGGATCAGGTGTTGTGCATACAATAGGTGGGATGTTCGGGCTTGCAGGGGCAATAGTACTTGGACCGAGATTCGGCAAATTTACAAAGGAAGGAAAACCAAATGCTATCCCCGGCCACAGCATAACCCTGGCAGCCCTTGGAGTTTTCATACTCTGGTTTGGATGGTTCGGGTTTAACCCCGGTTCTACTTTCAATGCGCATCATCTTAGAATATCGGTTATAGCGGTCAACACCCTGCTCGCTGCATCGGCAGGGGGATTTGCCGCGTTAATCGTTGTTCTGCTGAAAACCAAAATATACGATGTCGGCATGATGTTTAACGGTGTTCTTGCAGGTCTTGTCGCCGTAACCGCGCCATGTGCGTGGGTAGAGGCGTGGGCTGCCGTAGTGATCGGATTGATAGCCGGGGTGCTCGTAATTGTCAGCATATATACGCTTGAAAGAATGAAGGTTGACGATCCGGTAGGCGCGGTGTCTGTCCACGGTGTCAATGGCATGTGGGGGCTTATAAGCGTCGGCATATTTGCGGATGGCACGTACGGCAACTATCTGGCTGAGGCGCCTTTTGTAAAGGGTCTTCTTTACGGGGGTGGCGCAGGACAGTTGATCGCCCAGGTGATAGGCGCTGCCGTTGCGGGATTATGGGCTTTCGCATGCGGATACGTCTTGTTCAAGATAATGGATGCTATTACAGGTGTGAGGATTTCACCTCAAGAAGAGATTGGGGGCCTTGATGTAATTGAACACGGCGGCTCGGCCTATCCTGATTTTTATACTCAGAACAAATAGATAGGGGTGATGACATGCAGAAAATAACGGCGGTAATAAGAATCGAAAAGTTCGACGATGTGAGGGCTGCACTTGAGAAGAGAGGGTATCCCGGCATTTCTGTTACGAGAATTGAAGGTCACGGAAAGCAAAAAGGACTGAGACAGCAATTCAGGGGGCGTGAATACACGATAGACATGCTTCCAAAGTTTGAATTGAAGATTGTTGTAAGAGATTCCGAAGTGAAAGCTATCGTGAACACGATCATGGAGGCGGCGCGTACCGGGGGAGCAGGAGACGGCAAGATATTCGTCTCACCGGTCCTTGAGGTCTATCGAATCAGAACGGGCGAGACAGGGGAAGAAGCCCTTTAGCACCATCTTCTCTGTGTTGCGATATCGAGCTTTACCCTCAACAAAAAATGACGATAATACTATTTTGAGGAGAGATGAATGGAAATTGGACGCGCCATCACTGAACGGGCGGAGATGCTCGAAAACACCTCACTCAGCATGGAATTTACCTGGGCTGAGCTTCTCGACCTGTCCCGTTACATGGGTACCGTGAAGTACAAGAAGGGGACGACCGTCTTTGAGGAAGGCGACAGGGATATCTTCATGTGCGTGGTCGTGAAAGGCGGCGTCAACATAATGAAGAGAGATGAACATCTCGCTGCAAAACACGTTACCGCGATAGGGGTAGGGAAGGTCATAGGCGAAATGTCGATGATCGACGGCAACCCGCGCTCCGCGGCGGCCATCGCCGCGGCGGATACGATCCTGGTCACGATGTCAAAGGAAAGCATGGATCTGTTGTTCAAGGAGAAGCCATACGTCGGCCTGAAACTGCTGAAGAAGATAGCCTTCTCCATGAGCCAGAGGCTCCGCCAGACGACAGGTGTCCTCGTTGACTACCTGGAAAAGAGCCAGTTGCTGTGAAACCGGGGCCGTCCATATCGGAAAGGTTCACTCATGATTTTAAACATACCTTTTTTGCCACCTTGCGGAAGTGCTGTCCGTAAACCATCAGAGTGATAACCTCGGGAAAAGATCTTCGATAGAACAACAGGGTTTTAACGAAAAGCCTCCAATAGTACCACTGGGTCCTGCCATTCCCCAGGATCCCGATATACAGGATGGATTTCAGGAGGGCTTTGATCTGGCCTTTTGCTATCTTTTGCTTCAGGTAGGGGTTATGATACCGCAGGAACTGGGAGATCCTCTGGTAATAGGGCCTGGGGCTGTATATGGTCTTAATGATCCTTTGATACCCTTCGATCAGTTTCATCCTGTCCATTTTGGAAACAAAATTGATGCTCCCGTCCGTATTGTCCCCGGACGCAGTCAGTTCCAGACGGTTCGCCTCCCTGAGCCTGTGCCAGAGTTTCGTATTCGGTAAGGCGTTCAGAAGTCCTACCATGGCCGTTACGACACCGCTTTCCTGGATGAACTTTATCTGCCTTGCAAAGATACCTTCATCATCACTGTCAAATCCGACGATGTAGCCCCCCATAACCTCAATACCTGATGCCTGAAGTTTTCTGATGGCGGCTGTCAGGTCGCGCCTGCAGTTTTGATTCTTTGAGCATTCTTGCAGGCTGTCCTCGTTTGGCGTCTCCAACCCGATGAACACCTGCTTGAACCCGGCTTCAACCATGAGATGAATGAGCGTTTCGTCGTCGGCGATGTTGATCGAGGCTTCGGTGAAGAGATAAAAGGGGTAATCGTGGACCTTCATCCATTCGATTATGTGCGGCAGCATCTTCTTCACGGCAACGCGATTGCCGATAAAGTTATCGTCCACAACAAAGAGGCTGCCGCGCCACCCCTGGTCATAGACCTTCTGCAATTCATCCAAAAATTGATCCGTGCCCTTCAGTCTCGGTGTACGGCCGTACATGGTGGTAATGTCACAGAAGTCGCAATTGTAGGGACATCCTCGTGAGTACTGAACCATGAGGGAAGCGTAGTCCCTCATGTCTATCAAGTCCCAGCGAGGAACGGGCGTTAAAGACAAGGGCGGGAAGTCGTTCGATCGATACACTCTGGCGGCCTTACCCTCGGCAAGATCTTTCAGGAATTGCGGCAGCGTCAGCTCCGCCTCGTTCAGAACGAGGTGATCGACGAGTGATAAGATCTCTTCCGAGGCGCCGTTGAAGAAGGGACCACCGGCCACGACCTTTTTTCCCATACGGCGGCACTCTCCAAGGACTGCGGCGACAGATTCTTTTTGTACGAGCATGGCGCTTATGAAGACGTAGTCCGCCCACTGGAGATCGCTGTCTCTCAGATTGTTAATGTTCAGATCTACCAGGCGAATGTCCCAGTCTTTGGGAAGGAGCGCCCCCACGGTCAACAATCCCAGGGGAGGGAAGGCGGCCTTCTTGGAGACGTATTTCAAGGCATACTTGAAGCTCCAGAATGTGACGGGATATTTAGGATAGATAAGGAGTGCTTTCATCGTGTTCTCACTTTGCGGGCTTGGACCCTTTATTTTGTTGCTCTGATACGGTTTCAACCGGTGGTTCAGATTATTTCCATATAATAGTACCACATTGGACACTCGTCTTCCTCCACATTGCTCATTTTTTCCAGAAATCCGTGTTGTTACAAAGGCAGACAGACGTCATGAGGGGGATCGTCGAGGATAAATCTCAGATGGTTAGTGTCATCTCCTTCAGAAAGGAGTATACTATAAACACTGTCGATCTCATCTTCTTTGCTCCGCAGCTACACGTGATCGGCCGATACGGAATACAATCGCACAATCGCCTTTTGATTCCTTACGATTAACAGCGAACCAATATAAAGGGAGTAAATGATGACAAGCATTGCGGAGTTCATCAAAGTAAGAGAAAGCATCGAGGAACTTGCCAAACAGATTACCCTGCTTGTCGAGCGTAAGACAGTCAAGGACGCCAGAGGGCACCTCGATAACGCAAATCGCCAGCTTGAAATGCTCAAGACCATGGTTGCCAACGATACGCAGAAGATTGTCGATAGCCGTCTGTCCGCGCAGCTTGCGGGCCTCGCGGTGAAGGTCGGAAAAATGGAAGCTAAAGTGCCCGCCAGAAAGAGGGCGGCGACGAAGAAGCAGGAAGAGACGCCTGTTAAACCTGAGATTTCTGACGCACCTCAAATAGTGGTGTTCGAGCGCCCCTGAACGAGCGCTTCCGGCTCCACACGCATAGTTAAAATACACTTGTTCCCCGGTCAACTTCGATGTCTTCCTGGCACGGACGTCCTCGTCTATGATTGCCGGAAAAATCCCACCATACACGCCGTCACTGAAAAGACGACAAAATTTCTATTACAATGATTACAAAACAATGATCGTTCAAGCGACAGACAAAGCGGAATCTTAATCATATTCTAAAAGAAGACTGTGTCTTGCGCGAATACGCCAGGAATAAGATTTTTCTTTTCGCCCGCGGGCCCGATGATGGGTGGGCCGACAATAGTGAACACAGCAGGAGGGAGGGACAATGGGAATCATATCATGGATTGTCATGGGACTGATCGTCGGCTTGCTTGCAAAATTCATAATGCCCGGCAGTGATCCGGGAGGTATCATTATTACTATTGTGATAGGGATAGTGGGTGCGTTTGTCGGCGGGTTTATCGGATCATGGCTGGGACTTGGAACTGTTACGGGATTTTCTGTAAGGAGTTTGTTGCTTGCCGTCGGCGGTGCCGTAATCCTTTTGATAATCTACCGTATTATAAGGAGTTAGTACCAGGCTTATTCACCGGAGGTGTACAATGCATCAGAAGACAAAGGCAAATCGTTTCCGGCACCATGCGCTTTTCCTTGTTGCATGGCTTGTGGGCTTATCCCTGATTCTTGTCTGCCCTCCAGGCTATGGACAGGCTCAGAAAACCCTGGTCGATCTGAATACTGCCTCTGAAAAGGAGCTTGAATCCTTGAAGGGGGTGGGTCCGGCGACGGCGAAGAAAATCATAGCCGGCCGACCCTACACGTCGGTCGAGGACCTTAAGAAAGCCGGCATATCGGACAAAATGATCCAATCCATGAAACCCTATGTAAAGGTTGGTGCAGTCTCTGCGTCACCGAAACCTGCTGAGGTGAAGCCGACAGCCCCGCCGGTTCCTGCCAAAAAGATGTCTAAAGAGGCACCGGCGAAGGTAGAGTCCGCGAAAGAAGTGCCGGCGGTGAAGTCCCCGTCAAAAGCCGCGGCACCGGTAAAGCTGGCTCCCGGTCAGAAAGTGAACATAAACACGGCAACAAAGGAGCAGTTGGAGGCCCTTCCCGGGATCGGTCCCGCGAAGGCACAGGCTATTATTGATGGACGGCCTTATAAGAATACAGAGGACGTTATGAAGGTAAAGGGGATTAAAGGGGGGACTTTCGGCAAGATCAAGGATATGATCAGCGTGAATTAATACGGGCATAAAAAAAGGAGGGTCACATTTATGAAAACCTTACTGATCGTTGCGGGAGCAATAATTCTCTTTTCTTCCCTTGTCTTTGCCGCTGGTCCGAAGACCTATCAGGTTACGGGCCCGGTACTGGAGATGAAGGACGATTCCATTACCGTACAGAAGGGCAAAGAGAAATGGGAGATAGCCAGAGATGCATCCACGAAGGTGACGGGCGACCTCAAAACCGGGTCGAAGGTAACAATCGAGTATACCATGAAGGCAGTGACCGTCGAAGTCAAGGATGCAGGGAAAAAGGCGAAAACGCCAAAGGCCGAACCGGCACCTGCAAAGAAGTGACGCAAGCCGATATCTCTTGCTGAACACAGTGGCCTTTGCTGATGGCAAAGCCACTGTGTATCTGAAATGACTGTGTGAAGGCAACAAGAGAAGAAGGAGGCAATGATGGGCTTTCTTGACGAGATAACGAAAGCGGGGACCAGGCTTCTTGGAGGAGAGGGTTCAGGGGGTCTGATGGAACAGGTCCTGGGACTCGTAAACAATCCCGACACCGGCGGGCTCACGGGTCTGATCGAAACGTTCAAGAATAAGGGTCTTGGCGATGTAGTGTCTTCGTGGATAAGCACGGGGGAAAACAACCCGGTTTCGGGTGATGAGGTAACAGGTGCGCTCGGAAGCGACACGGTCCGGCAGATAGCCGAGAAGCTGGGTATTTCCGAAGGCGACGCATCGAGTCGCCTTGCCGAATTGCTGCCCCAGGTCATCGATAAACTCACCCCGGACGGATCAGTACCGGAAGGCGGCCTGCTTGACCAGGCACTGGGAATTCTCAAACAGAAACTATCGGGCTGAGATCTAAAACGGCCCGTTGCCAAACCCCCTCTAAAGACTTGTCTCACGCCCGCTTCACCCCCCTGGGGGGGTTCGCTGGAGGCATAGAAGAGAGCATGACGAGGAAGACAAAAACCTTCCCGGGAATTTGAGAATACTGAAATTCCCAGGAATCTTCGATCCCGCTGCGCGGGAGGGTAAAGAACCATGATACTCTGCTCAGACCTGTCCCACAACGATGACCACCACCCGCAAACATTAATAGTGAACACCCGCC
>DNYO01000288.1 GCA_003506795.1 Deltaproteobacteria bacterium | reverse complement strand
CCGGTTCACTATACCGAAGGATGGACGTTTCCACTGCATAGATCCCGGTAAAAAGACAGCTTATGACCCCGGGTTTTCCCAGGGTGCCCCGCATGTCGCATATCCCGCCGGCGTCATCCATGTTGACATTGAGGAGCGGGCCCGTGGTTCTCAGGGCAAGGGTCGCCTCGCAGGGGATGCGTTCATGGGCCGTGATGAGTTCGTCAAGAGGGAGGTCCGAGAGGACATCGCCATTGTAGCAGAGGATTGACTCATCCCCCTCAAGAAGGTCCTCTATATTTTTGAGTCCTCCCGCGGTATCGAGAAGGACCGGCTCATGCCGGAAGAGGATCGGGACTCCCCGCCACCGGCCGTCGGGAAAGGCCTCGGAATAAACATGCGGTTGGTGATGGGTGTTTACTATAAACCGCTCGACGCCGGCCTTCATCAGGTGGTCCATGGCATAGGTAATGATTGGGCGGTTGTTAAGCGGCAGAAGCGGCTTGGGGCGGCTCTCGGTGAGAGGCCGCAATCGCATGCCCAGTCCCGCGCCGAGAATGAAGGCCGTTTTGAACCGTTTTTTTATCATGAGAACCTGTGATCTGTCATGACGTTCTTCAATACAACTTCTTTATTACGGCACCGGTGAAATAGTGCTCCAGTATCTGCCGCGCCGTGAACCCCTTGCTTGCCATGACGGCGGCGCCTATCTGGCAGAGGCCCACACCGTGACCCCACCCGGCCCCGTCAAAGATGAAGCCTTCAGGCACACCGTCGGGGCCACGTTTTACCGTTATGACAAAGGCGCTGCTGAACAGATGACTTGGGGAAAGCCATCTGCGTATCTCAAGCTCCTTTCCGATGACAACGCTTTGTTTTGAACCGGTGATCCTGAGACGGCGGATCCGGCCCGACGGGCCTCGCTCGAGGGGTGTGATCTCATGGAGGGTTCCCAGGTCCAGGCCCGATTTTTGCCTTATGATATCTTCGAGTTCGCTCCGACCGTATTCCACCTTCCAGCGGAAGAACTGACGGGTCTCGCGGTCGAAACCGGGAAGTATCTCCGCCAGAAGCGCCTCGTCCTTCGTGTTGCAATAGGCATCGGGCGACGAGAATATCCAGCGGTTTGCATCTTCTTCAGCCGCAACCGGCGTAAAAGGGATCGATGAATCGGCAACGCTGACAAGATAGGGGACGGGTGTGTCTTCCCAGGCCGTCTCGTAATTCTCTGTCAGCCCCCCGCACGCCTTGTAATATCGGGCATCACACACCTTATCTCCGTATGAGAGTACCGTTCCCTTCGTCTGTTTGACCGCCCGGGCGGCCTCGTCGGAAATGATCTTTGTAATGCCCTGGTATCGCTGGCAGTGGTCATCGGCGCAGACATCGAAGATATCATGATCTTCGCGGTTGTACCACCGTATCAGCTCTCCAGGGTTGTGAGCGCACGTTGTGGCGGCCGCACTGGCGTCCTTCCCGTCGAGGGCTGCAAGGAGCCAGCTCCGGGACATAATGGCGTGGGCTTTGAGAAATTCTCCTGGTGAGCGCCCGCTCATCTCGGAGGAGATGACGCTCACAAGATAGTCTTCGACGAGGATTTCATTGATGACTGCGATGCCGGTGTCTTCGCGGGCGGTGAGTACAAGATTGCCCTGAAAGACCTGATCTTCCTTGCGTTCCCAATGGAACCGTATCCCGATAGTGACCCCGAAGATCGTGAAGGTTGAACCCTCGCGGGCCACAAGCCTGATTGAGGAAGAACGGGCGATTACGCGCTGTCCTTCGTCGAGGAGTTCCAGCCCCGATGCTGCCGGCCTTGCATGGAAGGGTCCGGATACCAGGCCGATCCCTTCGATCAGGAAGTGACCGTTGAGACTTCCCGCCACTTCGGGCTGCCTGTCCGCAATGCCAACGGTAATCATCGGTTCCTGTATCGCGGCTAAAACCATATTCTCCCGGAATGTGCTTGGTTCGTTTACATTATTACGTTTTCGGGGAGGTTGTCAATGAGTGCGGGTTTCGACGCAATTGTCGGACGACCGTTCCCATGTCGACATATTTTGCCTGTCCTGTGTCGGCCCGCGCCGACCATCACGGACATGAAACCTGTAATATCAACCAGTTAATGACAGGAGCCCGAAGTGGTACTGTTCTTGCTATATCAAAGTCTGACAGAAAAAAAATAAGAAATACGAAATGGCGGAGGGGTTATGAAAAAGACAATTTTGATCGTTCTGGTTTTTGCAGTCCTTTTGGTGACGGTGATACCTGCCGTAAGTGATGCACGGGGCCCGAGGTATTATCACAGACCCTATCACGGTCACCACTATCACGGCGGCGGATGGGGCCTTGTCGGGGCAGCCGCAGGCGGCCTCGTTGTCGGCACCATCATCGGAAGCACAATGCGGCCGGCACCGGTCTACGTAGCTCCACCACCACCTCCTCCCCCTCCCAGGGTCTACTACTATTATCCGCCCCCTGAAAGGGTATACGTATACCCGTACTAAAAAGATTTAAAGTTTCGGGTTCCAGGTTTCGAGCAAAAAGAAAGTATTTCCTGCTTGAAGCCTGGAACCCGAAACCGCTTGTTTTTTGCCTCTGGCATCGAGGCTGCATTCTGCATATCTTTTCGTTGTGAGGACCCCGGTCGAAAAGCATCCAGTCCGGGGAAATCCCGTCCCGTGTAACCTGTTTTACCGACGTGCCGCCCTCAAACAGGGGCGCCACAGGCTGGATCAAAGAAGACCTGCTGTGGATACGATAGAAGAGAGACACCCATCACCTGAAACCCATCTTTTTACTTCTCCACTATTTTCGTTATCTGTATGTTTGTCGGCCCACCTGAGGTTTTGGCAGTGATCTGAACGTTTCTCATGTTGCCCTTCCTGCCTGTCATGAACATGGCGATCTTCTGATCTCCCGCGGTCTGATCCATGGACTGCTGTACATCCTTCAGATTCGTTTTGTAGAATGCGAAGACTTTGTCGAATGAGTCATTTGTGCTCATCAGGAAGGTAGAGGCCACGCCGGACCCGGCATCTTTTGTCTGGCCGAACTGCCCCGAAGAAACCACCTGCGCACCGGGATAAACAGGAGCGCCCAATTCGGCCTCGGTGATTGCCTGTGGACCGGTTTTTATGGTTGCCGCGCCTTCTTTCGTCTCCACCGTTACCACGCCTTCCTGGCCTGACTGTTTCGTTGTTACTTTTACGGTGCCGCCGGGGGTTGCGAAGGTCGTGGACTCATCCCTGCCGCACCCGGCCACGAAACATGCGGCGGTGACAAAAAGACCCAGAATGCACAGGACCGTCGCTTTGTTTTTCATGTGATCCTCCTTGTTTTGTCAAGTTGTTCCCCGGGTGTGTCTGTTTGCGGTCATTATAGTACGATTACAACAAACACGCAATGGGCAACGGGATTAGTCCCGGAGGGGAGATCAATCGATCTTCGTTGCGAGCGGCAGGACCTGACCGATGTCCATGATGAGAAATCTCGAGGCATCGAGCCCTTCGGCGGCTATTTTCCGTTTCAGCTCAAGGCCGGGAAATCCCGCCGGCTCGTCGCCCAGGTGAAATGTGCCCCATTGGGTGGGTATGAAATAGCGGGCCTTCAAATCCTTGAAGGCGTCTATGTTTTCGTCGATATCCATGTGGGAATAATGCATGAACCAGCGCGGATGGTAAGCCGCCACGGGCATCAATGCGTAGTCGATGCCGGGAAAGCGCCTTGATATCTCGCGGTACCCTATGAAATATCCGCTGTCTCCGCCGAAAAAGATGGTAATCCGGGGCGAGACTAACATAAAACTTGCCCAGAGCACAGTGTTGGCTGCCTGGCCGATCCGTCGGGACCAGTGCTGTGCCGGGAGGCAGACAATCTGTGTCTTGCCGCCTGCATCGGCCGTCTGCCACCAGTCCATTTCGACGACATCCCTTTTGCCGAGATCCGTGAGGAATTCTTTCATACCGAGGGGGACAAAGAAACGCGTGTTGTCGGGGAGCGCCTCAAGAGTCTTTCTGTCAAGGTGGTCGTAGTGGTTGTGAGATATGATCACGTTCAGCCTTCCGGTTCCGAGGTTCCGGAGGTCCCCCGGATTTATGGCGGGAGGGGTCTTTCGTACGGGCAGGAGCGCCCTGTCGGACAGGATGGGGTCTGTAAGCCAGAATTCCGAATCAAGCCGGATGAGAAAGGTCGCATGGCCTACCCACTGGATAAAGTCGCCGTCAGGCATTGCCTTCAAGCGTGTGGCGGCATCGGGAATTACAGCGGGCAGATACTCCTTTTCTTCATCAGTGTAGTGCCGTGCAGGTGATAGCTTCCATTTCAGAAGCTGAAGGAAACTCTTTTCTTCCATGGGCATCCAGGGATTGAAGAACTTTCCGTCTTTATAGTGGGGGGCATAGAGGTCGTTCGTTTTTGCCGCCTCCACCTTATTTCTCCATGCGTCTTCATCAAAACAGGAAGAGGCCATAACGCATCCCGAGGGTATGAGGCAGAGGAAGAGGACAAAAAAACGTGCCGTCGTTTGCCTCATCCTGTAGTTCACCCCATCCTCCAGTAAATGGTGTGCGATATTCAGCCCTCAGTTTAGCACCGGCGTCCTCTTCTGGCAACAGGTACAGCAGGCTGGCTCCCAACGGCAATATGAGCTAGCAAACGCGGCCCGATCCTCGTAA
>DNYO01000284.1 GCA_003506795.1 Deltaproteobacteria bacterium | reverse complement strand
AAAAACGGTGCATTATTGCGGGCAAGGAGATTCTCCTCGACAGCGAAGGTTTTCTGTGGCATGTAGGGGACTGGACAGAGGAAATAGCCGAGGCCCTCGCATCGGAGCTTGGAATCGGCAAGCTGGATGATGCGCAATGGGGTGTGATCCATTTTTTGCGGGACTACTATGCGTATCACGGCCGGGCACCCATGAACCGCGACCTGAAGACAGGTCTTGGGATCAGTCTCATGGACCTTGAGGCTCTTTTTCCCGGGGGGATCCGCCGTGGTGCCCGTCGGATAGCCGGCCTGCCGAATCCGAGATCGTGCACATGAGAGAAGGTATGCCGGACAAACTGATCTATCTCGATAACGCGGCGACAACTTTTCCGAAACCTGCGTCAATCCTCAACAGGATGATAGAAACCTACAGCCGGGTTGGTGTTTCTCCGGGCCGGGGAAGTTACGACCTGGCTTATGAAGCCCAGGAACTCGTCAGCGAGACGAGACAGAAAGTGGCTCGGTTCTTCGGGGCCCCTGACCCGGACCGTGTCATCTTCACCGGCAACGCAACCGATGCTCTGAACACAGCTTTACAGGGGCTGTTTCACCCGGGCGATCATGTTGTGTCCACCAGGCTGGAGCATAATTCTGTCCTTCGGCCTCTTTACCATCTGAGCCGGAAGGGCATCATAGAATATGATCTTGTCCCCTTCGACGAAAGAGGCTTTGTCGATCCCGGAGACATCGTTGCAGCAATCCGGCCCAATACGAAACTTGTTATTGTCACTCATGCATCCAACGTTCTGGGCACCGTTCAGCCCGTCGGGGAAATCGGCCGTCGCTGCGCGGAGCGCGGAGTGCCCTTATTGATCGATGCCGCGCAGACCGCCGGTGTGATCCCTATCGATATGGAGGCCTGGCAGGCCTCCGCTGTCGCATTCACAGGCCACAAATCCATGCTTGCGCCGGCCGGGATCGGCGGCCTGGTTCTTGACCGACAGGTCGAAAACATAGAGACTTCGCGTTTTGGCGGCACCGGTATCGACTCGGGAAGCCTGGTTCACACGCAGGACTTTCCCTATAGATTGGAGGCCGGCACGCTCAACCTGCCGGGGATCATCGGCCTTTCCGAAAGTCTTGATTATCTGGAAGAGGCGGGGATAGAGATTATTCATGCCCGCGAAATGGGGCTCCTGGGAAGGCTTAGGGACGGGTTATCGGTCCTCACCGGCGTTGAACTCTATTGTGCACAGACTCTCTCCAACCACATCGGGCTTCTCACGGCAAACGTCAGGGGCCTGGATCCGGCTGATGTCGGGGCCATTCTGGACGCTGACTTTAATATTGCAGTGAGAGTAGGAGTTCACTGTGCCCCCCTTGTTCACCAGAGTCTCGGTACGTCTCCCTACGGGAGCGTCCGCTTCAGTGTCGGGCCTTTCAATACGGCCGATGATATAGACTGCGCAATACAGGCCATGGCCGAGATTGCGAGACATGCGAGGCGTACAAGATGAAAAGAATTCCGGTGGTGACGCCGGTCTCCAGATATTTCTGGATTTCCCCCTTTTTGTTGATTTAAGATTAACTCTGATTTTGCCTTACGGATGCACGCATTTCCACATGTGTGAAGAGGAGCAGGAAACCACAGGAGGACAGTGAAGATATGGGTGTATTGACAAGGAAAGCGGCCATCGTAGGTGTCAGCGAATCGGATCTCGGGTACACCCCGGACAAGACCTCCCTGCAGCTTATCGCGCAGGCGACGAATCGCGCACTGGACGATGCGGGACTGAAAAAGAGTGACATAGACGGATTTTTCTCGGCTGGCTGGATCACCATGGAATCGATCATGGTCGCCGAGTATCTTGGCATACAACCGGCCTATTCGGACAATACGTTGCCCGGCGGGTCAGCCTTCGAGTTCCATGTGGAGCACGCGGTGGCTGCCATTTCGGCTGGCCTGTGCGAGACGGCCCTGATCTGCTATGCCGAAACGCCCCTGTCGGATCGTAAGAGGAGGATGGGCAGGAGCTTCACCACGGGCGCACCGCAGGAGCCGGAGGAGCAGTTTGAGATACCCTACGGTCAATGGGTTCCGGTCCCGACTTACGCGCTGGCCGCGCAGCGCCACATGTATCAGTACGGCACCACGAGTGCGCAGCTGGCTGAGATTGCGGTGGCTGCCCGCAAATGGGCAAGCCTCAATCCCCTCGCTGCCATGCGTGATCCCCTCAGTATCGAAGATGTCCTCGCATCACCGATGATGAGCACCCCTCTGCGCCTCCGTGACTGCTGCCTTGTGAATGACGGAGGAGGGGCGGTTATTGTCACGACGGCAGAGCGCGCCGTGAACCTCGGCAAGAAGCCTGTCTGGATTCTTGGCTGCGGCGAATCGCATACCCATCGGAGCATCACAGGCATGCCCGATCTCACGGTGACGCCGGCGAAGTTTTCCGGCCAGAGGGCATTTAGCATGGCCGGTCTGTCCCCTTCTGACATCGATGTCCTTGAGCTCTATGATTCCTTCACGATCACCGTCCTTCTCCAGCTGGAAGACCTCGGGTTCTGCCCGAAGGGCGAGGGGGGACGTTTCGTCGAAGGACAGCGGCTGGCACCGGGCGGTCTCCAGCCAGCCAATACGGGCGGCGGAGGGCTCTCGTGTCTTCATACGGGCATGTTCGGCATCTTCCTCCTCATCGAGGCGGCACGGCAGCTCCGGGGAGAATGCGGCGATCGGCAGGTGCGTGAGGCAAAGACAGCTCTCTGCAACGGTATCGGCGGGTCCCTCGCATCGAGCGGAACCGTAATCCTGGGGGTGGATTGATCATGACGACAGAATACAAAAAACCATTGCCGTACATACACGCCGAAACAAGGGCCTACTGGGAGGGTGCAAAGGCGCACGAGCTCCTGCTTCGGAAGTGCCGGGCCTGTGGCCGATACCATTTTTATCCCCGCGACTTCTGCCCGTCGTGCTTTTCCTTTGACGTCGAGTGGGTAAAGGCGAGCGGCCGGGGCACCGTGTACTCCGTCACAGTCTGCCACCGTCCGGCTGAGGGGTTCGGGAAGGATGTGCCCTATAATATCGTCCTGGTCGAACTGGAAGAAGGTGTTCGCATGATGAGCACCGTCGTGGAATGTGCCAACGATGATGTCCTGATAGGCATGGCCGTGGAAGTGGTCTATGATGATGTGACGCCCGAGGTAACGCTTCCGAAGTTCAGACCCGTCAGGAAGACTAACTGAGGTCAGCCTGTCCCGGAGGAACCGTCTGCTTTACCCGCTGCGCCGGCCGGCCGGCCTGATCGAAGTGTTTTCTGAATCCCGTAAAGTTTCCTTTAAGTTTAATCGCAAAGATGGCGAAAACGTCTAGAGACCATGAGTAGCCACTAAATTCTCATGGGTTTTGCAGCCATGTTCAAACATCAAAGGGGGTATTATGGGATTACAGAATATTAGAATTGGCAAACGACTGGCAGGCGGTTTTACCATATTCATCATTATCATAGTGCTTCTGTGCATCATCAGTTACAAGAACATGAAGGACACGGATGCCAGGGCCAACGAGATCACCAATATTAACTTCCAGAAGGCAATGATGGCCAACGCCATTCTGACGAACCTTCAATTCATTAACAAGGAGACAGGCAAAGCCGTATATACGAAGGATAAATCCCCGTTGAAGACCGTTGCGGAAAAACGAAAACTTTAT
>DNYO01000038.1 GCA_003506795.1 Deltaproteobacteria bacterium | reverse complement strand
ATGGGCAAGCCTCAATCCCCTCGCCGCCATGCGTGATCCCCTCAATATCGAAGATGTCCTCGCATCACCGATGATGAGCACCCCTCTGCGCCTCCGTGACTGCTGCCTTGTGAATGACGGAGGAGGGGCGGTTATTGTCACGACGGCAGAGCGCGCCGTGAACCTCGGCAAGAAGCCTGTCTGGATTCTTGGCTGCGGCGAATCGCATACCCATCGGAGCATCTCAGGCATGCCTGATCTCACGGTGACGCCGGCGAAGTTTTCCGGCCAGAGGGCATTTAGCATGGCCGGTCTGTCCCCTTCGGACATCGATGTCCTTGAGCTCTATGATTCCTTCACGATCACCGTCCTTCTTCAACTGGAAGACCTCGGGTTCTGCCCGAAGGGCGAGGGGGGACGTTTCGTCGAAGGGCAGCGGCTGGCACCGGGCGGTCTCCAGCCAGCCAATACGGGCGGCGGAGGGCTCTCGTGTCTTCATACGGGCATGTTCGGCATCTTCCTCCTCATCGAGGCGGCACGGCAGCTCCGGGGAGAATGCGGTGACCGGCAGGTGCGTGAGGCAAAGACAGCGCTCTGCAACGGTATCGGCGGGTCCCTCGCATCGAGCGGAACAGTAATCCTGGGGGTGGATTGATCATGACGACAGAATACAAAAAACCATTGCCGTACATACACGCCGAAACAAAGGTCTACTGGGAAGGCGCAAAGGCGCACGAACTTCTGCTTCGGAAGTGCCGGGCCTGTGGCCGATACCATTTTTATCCCCGCGACTTCTGCCCGTCGTGTTTTTCCTTTGACGTAGAGTGGGTAAAGGCGAGCGGCCGGGGCACCGTGTACTCCGTCACAGTCTGCCACCGTCCGGCGCAGGGGTTCGGGAAGGATGTGCCCTATAATATCGTCCTGGTCGAACTGGAGGAAGGCGTTCGCATGATGAGCACCGTCGTGGAATGCGCCAATGATGATGTCCTGATAGGCATGGCTGTGGAAGTGGTCTATGATGATGTGACGCCCGAGGTAACGCTTCCGAAGTTCAGACCCGTCAGGAAGACTAACTGAGGTCAGCCTGTCCCGGAGGAACCGTCTGCTTCACCCGCTGCGCCGGCCGGCCTGATCGAAGTGTTTTCTGAATCCCGTAAAGTTTCCTTTAAGTTTAATCGGAAAGATGGCGAAAACGTCTAGAGACCATGAGTAGCCACTTAATTCTCATGGGTTTTGCAGCCATGTTCAAACACAAAAGGGGGTATTATGGGATTACAAAATATTAGAATAGGCAAACGACTGGCAGGCGGCTTTACCATATTCATCATTATCATCGTGCTTCTGTGCATCATCAGTTACAAGAACATGAAGGACACGGATGCCAGGGCCAACGAGATCACCAATATTAACTTCCAGAAGGCAATGATGGCCAACGCCATTCTGACGAACCTTCAGTTCATTAACAAGGAGACAGGCAAAGCCGTATATACGAAGGATAAATCCCCGTTGAAGACGGTTGCGGAAAAACGAAAACTTTATATTGCCGCCCTGGAAAAACTCGATAAACTGGAAACCGACAAAGAGGGAAGGGCCATCCTCAATAAATTCAAGACCACAGTGAAAGAAGCCAGAGAGAGCAATCTAAAGCTTGCTAGTGAGATAGAGGCGGGTAATTTCACAGAGGCGGCTGCTCTCTACAGCACCAGTGTCGATCCTGCGGTATCCAAATTTATTGAGATCCTCTCGGAACTCATCAACCACCAGGACAAAGGCGTCCAGACAAAATACAACGAGATCTTAGATAGCAACAACAGGGTCAAGGTCATACTCCTTACCTTCGGGATCATCTCTTTTGTCATTTGTATCCTGATCAGCATCGCGATCACGCGAAGCATTACCATACCGATCCAGAAGAATATCTCGGTGGCACAGACTCTCGCGGACGGCAACCTCTCTGTCGATGTTGAAACGGACAGAGGGGATGAACTCGGGGATGAGATGCGGGCATTCAAGGTAATGGTCGACAAATGGAAAACACTGATCGCAGAGGTCAAATCCTCCGCGGCCAGCGTGGCCTCGGCAAGCCACGAGCTGAGCGTGAGCTCCGAGGAGCTTGCAAAAGGCGGGGTAAAGCAGGTGGAAAGGACCATTCAGGTCTCCACTGCCTCGGAGGAGATGTCCCAGGCCTCCCTTGATATCGCAAAGAATGCAAACAANNGTGAAAGACCTGGGCGACCAATCAGAAAAGATCGGGGAGATCGTGAACGTGATCAACGAGATCGCCGATCAGACGAACCTTCTGGCCCTCAATGCCGCCATCGAAGCGGCCAGGGCAGGAGAGGCGGGCAGAGGGTTTGCCGTTGTAGCCGATGAGGTCAAGAAGCTGGCTGAACGCACGAGCAAATCGACCCAGGAAATAGGCAGCATGATCGGTTCCATAAAGACGGGAGTGGACAGGGCAGTAAAATCGATGGATGAGGCATCTCAGAGTGTTCAGGCAGGCGTCGATCTCTCCAGCGAGGCAGGGAGCGCATTGGTGGAGATCGTGAGCAGTGCCTCCGATCTTCAGTCCCTGGTGCAGCAGATCGCCGCCGCGATCGAGGAGATGAATTCCACAACCGATGAGATCGCAAAGGACATCGAGCAGGTTGCGTCCGTCACCAGGGAGTCATCAAATTCCGCCGAACAGGTGACGCAGGCGGCGCTGGAATTGAGCACGCTTTCAGTGAGCCTTGAAAACTCGGTGCAGGAGTTCAAGATCTAGACCGATCTAAAAGGCAAGAC
>DNYO01000261.1 GCA_003506795.1 Deltaproteobacteria bacterium | reverse complement strand
CGCAGTTCTTGATTGCCCTGAAGGCGGCCGTGCAGTTGCGCTCATCGTTAAGAGCATCGAAGACGCGGAAAATATCGATACCCACATCACAACATTTTTCAACAAAGGCATCGACAACGTCATCGGCATAATTTCTGTACCCGACAAGGTTCTGTCCCCGAAGCAACATCTGGAGCTTCGTGTTGGGCATCTTTTCCTTGAGAAGACGTACCCTCTCCCATGGATCCTCATCAAGGAAACGGGTCATCACGTCGAAGGTGGCCCCGCCCCAGACCTCCAGGGAATAGAAACCGACGCCATCCAGCTTCTCGGCAATAGGCAGCATGTCTTCAGTCCGCATTCTGGTGGCAAAGAGAGACTGGTGGCCGTCCCTCAGAGTTAGATCGGTAACCTTGACCGGTTTTTTGTCCATGTCCCTGAACCCCCCTGGCAAAGTCTGAAGTCGTATCATGGCAACCGTGAAAAATCAATGGATATTTTCCCGCAAGTCTGCTATTTTAATGCCTACGGGATGTAGCTCAGCATGGTGTAGAGCGCTTGCTTCGGGAGCAAGAGGCCGCTGGTTCAAATCCAGTCATCCCGACCATTGTCTATTGTCTATCGTCTTTTCGGCACGTCCCCGGTGAACAAGCTTGACCCGGGGCACGATTAGTTGTATAATAGGTTCACTTGAGAGATTCATAAAACGCGGATGCCCTTATGCTACAAAGGGCATCTTTATTTTTGGGGTATGGAATGGCGATAAATAATTCTACAGAAGTAAGTGACCTGGTTGACTTAGGCATGGGGAAAAACTTCCCTGAGCCGGACGAAATCACCGATTTCCTTCCTCGGGAGACCTCTTCTCCCGAAGATAGTGAAGACGTATTCGACTTTCTCTCGGAATCCGATATCGACATAGTCGAAACGATACGGGAGAATACCGTCTCGCGTAAGGACGAAAGCCTGGACGGTGGCGAGGCCCACAAATTACCGTCGGAAACGACCGATAACATAGTATGGGCCTATTTAAAGGACATAGGACATGTGGCTCTCCTCACAGCCGATGAAGAATACGAGATAGCGAAAAAGATTGAAGAAGCCGAAAAAAAGGCAAAGAGCATATTGTTTGAATTGCCCCAGGCGGTGAACGAACTCCTGGAAATAGGTCAGCAACTGAAGAAAGAGGTCATAAGTATAATAGATGTCATCAGCAACATTGATGAAATGAACTACACACAAAAAGATGAGGAGAAATACAAGAAGAAGACCATGTCCTCCATCAACACTTTAAGAAACCTTCACGAAAAAAAGGAAGGGATAAAGAAATTACTCCGGGGAACAGACAAATCGACCAGAAAGGAACTTGCCGGGGATCTGCACAAGATCGAAGACAAGAGACAGGAAGTCCTCGTTAATCTCAGACTCAACAAGAAGATTATTGTAGAGATCATCAGAAGGATCGCGAATCAGATGAAGGTCATGAATAATGACGACGCACGTATCGTACGACAGAAACTGATGGAACTGGGTGAAATCGAGAATGGACTGAAGACCGTCAGGAACAGGCTCGTTCAGGCAAACTTAAGACTTGTGATTACCATTGCCAAGAAATATCTCAACCGCGGGCTGTCATTCCTTGACCTGATCCAGGAAGGCAACATGGGACTCATGAAGGCTGCGGAAAAATACGACTATCAGAAAGGTTATAAATTCTCGACATACTCGACATGGTGGATCAGACAGTCCATAACACGGGCGATTGCGGATTGCGCGCGAACTATCAGGGTACCGGTGCATGTGCTTGAAACCCAGAACAAGATCAACAAGGCTACCGTAGCCCTCTTCCAGGAATTAGGGGAAAAGCCTGACCTCGAAGAAATCTCCCTTAAAGCCGGACTTCCCGTGCAGAAAGTCAGAAAGATCATGGCAGTCTCCAACGGGCCCGTATCAATCGAAACTCCCGTCGGAGACGATGAGTCCAAACTTGGCGACTTCATCGCAGACCCAAAGGCCTCTTCGCCCCTGGTGGAATTGATAGGCATCTCTCTCAGGGAAGAGATAGACAAGGTCCTGTCAACACTTACTCCCAGAGAAGAGAAGATCGTCAGGATGAGGCTCGGCATCGGGGAAAAGACGGATTTTACTTTAGAGGAAGTGGGCGATGCCTTTGGGCTTACCCGTGAGCGTATCCGTCAGATTGAGGCCAAGGCCTTGAGGAAGCTGAAACACCCCTCACGGCGAAAGAGGCTGGAGAGCTTTCAGGAATAAAACTACACTGCAGTGCCGCTCCCTGCTAAAGACGAAAGACTCCCGCAACACACGGGGTCTGCTTCGCCCTTCGGGTTCGTCGGCGGCAATGAAGAAAGCGTAAGGGAAAAACCTTAAAATAATCGCGGCCGGATTCGAAAGAAAACCCGAATCCGGCCGTATTTGTACCACCTTCGCCGGGAACATTCTCTCCTGTAAAACATGTGTCACTAATTGTTGTGCAAACTCTCCGATTCTGGTACATTACCAACAAATATAACAGAGGAGGTATCATGAAAAGGAAGGTTCTTGTAGTTTTAGTTCTGCTGGCCCTGGCGGTGTGGTTCGGGAATCCGGGAAACACGGATGCAGCCACGAAACAGAAGAAGGTCGTGGTCAAAAACCAGCAGGCCACAGCGGTTACGGTGAGCATAAATTTCGGCGCCGATTCAGAAGTCAACGCGCAGACTCTCGGAACCTTCTGTAAATCCAGCAACGGCAAGTCCAATTGTGTATTCGACGTGCCCGCGAACGGCAACAAGGAGATACCCAATTCTGCTTTTAAATACCTTAATATGGCATTGGCTTTCAAAGCTAATGTGGGATGCGGCTCCACCAAGGCCGAAGTCACCGTCAACAACCCGAAATGGTATGACGTGATGGATGTCAGCCTCGTCGATGGCTTCAACGAAAAGATTCAGATAAACGTCACTCCTAACGGTGCAAAGACGGTCATTCTGGGACCGCCGAAAGGAAAATCGGGCAATCAGCAGGTCTTTGGTGTTTTTCCCGAGGGGTGTGACGTGTGCGTGGAGAGAAGAAATCCCCCCTGCGGCTATTCAAAAGGGAAAAGCAGTGAATGCAAAAGCGGGACGGAGATGCAGCCCGGCGTTGTATGCCAGTATCAGGACAATTCAAACGCCGGTACGATAGAGGTCGTTCTGGTTCCCTGATCATTCTCAAGATAATGAAAATCACAGGGGTGAGCTTACGGCTCACCCCTTATCGTTTAAGGGAGAGCATATGAAGATTGTCAACGAGCATCGGGAATATTCCACCAAAGGCAGCGGTGATCTTATCGACATTACGGCCGAACTCATCCGCGTCCTCTCCGAAGCCCGCCTGGCCGTCGGAAACATGACGGTCTTCGTGCAGGGTTCGACGGCCGGCATCACCACATTGGAATACGAACCGGGCCTTATCGCGGATGTTGGAGAGTTCTACGAAAAGATAGTCCCTTCAGACCGCAGTTACCATCATGACGAGACCTGGGGTGACGCAAACGGCTTCAGCCACCTGAGGGCAACCCTTACAGGGCAATCCCTGACCGTCCCCTTCGAATCGGGCACGCTGCTCCTCGGAACCTGGCAGCAGGTGGTTCTGGCCGAATTCGACAACCGCCCCCGAAAACGGCTCATCGTCATCCAGATGATGGGGGAATAAAGAGAACAGGTAATGGGTTATGGGTGATAGGGCATGGGGAAAGGCAGGAAGAAACAGGCTTCCCATCATGGTTCTTACCTGATACTTATCGCCTGCCGCCCGTAACCCGTTTTTGACTGTACCCTGCCCGGGAAATGGACTATACTAAGCCGTATTACACTGTATCAGCACAGCAATAGGGAAGAGATTTCGAAGGAAACCGGGGACGTTTTATGAAGGCTGTCTTCACGGGGAAACTGATCACGATTGCCCTCTGTCTGGGAGTCGTCGTGTCTCTTCTTTTTCTCCAGGGATGCAAGAAACCGGAGCCTGCACGGATAATTATCGTTGTAGAAGGCCAGCTCTTCTCAGATGCTCTGGTTCTGGTGGATGGCAAACAAGCCGGAAAACTGGTACAAACGCTCATCACGCCTGAGGGCAAGCTCTATATCGATGGCATTCACACTGCCACCCTGCCCCCGGGCCACAGCGACATTCCCGAAAGCGACGACTACGAGGGAACGCTCGATTCCATGGAAATGAAAGCCGGGGAACATACGATCCTGCTTCAGACCGAAGACGGAAAAACTCTGCAGATCAAGGCGGATATATCTCCGGGCCGCCACCTCGTCACCTACCTTTCCGATGAGGAAAAGCTCACCTGGAACACCACAAAACTCGAAGCCGCCCCCGGCTCCACGGTTACAGTCAGAACGGCTAATTAAGGTAAAGACTTGCCTCGCGCCTGCCACCCTGGAGTTCGCAAAGAAAGAAAGAGAAGAACAAAAGGCAAAATTATAGGTCCTATACGTCGTATAAGACCTATAGGACCTATAATTCTCCCAAGGACCAGCCTGATCCCGGTTTGATATGCCAGGCAGGGATCCGGTTACCGCCTCACCCCGCCCGGGTCGTAGGAGACTGCGAAGATGAGGATGTTCGTGTCGGCGTTTCGCTTGTACTCGATATTTCTGGCCGCCTTCTTCATGATCTTTGTCGAGGGTTTTTCCGCGGTGTCGAAGAAATCATCCGTTTCGGGGAAGGTACCCGCAAGGAGCATGTTGAAGGGGCGGCCGGTGTCCGTGAATGTGATATACAACGCACCGTTATCGTGGATTGTGCAGGAAATCCCAATCTCGGCCTCTGTGTCCCGACAGGCGAAACGTATGATATTGACGGCCACCTCCTCGGTGGCTCTTCCCAGGTTTTCCACGGTATCATCGCGATAGCCGCATTCCATGGCCATGTTCCGGACGAATTCGACGAGGTCGGCAATGGAATCCTCTCGGGCCGGGCGCACGATGGCATCAGGCGCCGCGCCGGTTTCGGTCTTCTTCATCATGATCGCAACTCCTTGTGCTGTTCGGTTGTCAGCGGTAGAAAACCCCGCCGGCAAAGCTGACTGAAGACTGCCCGTCAGTCCATTGATCGTAGCTCACAATGTCGGACCTGCAGCCCTCGAGAAGTTTGAGCTGAAAAAATATCGGCGTGAGGCCGCAGATCCTCCGGCTATCGCGCTCGTTCTGTATGGCATGGAAAAAACCTTCCGCATCGACATTTCTGATGTGGGCCAGAATGGCCTCGTCCTTTTCCTTCGATTCCTCGAGGGTCATGCGGTCAAGGGGATAGCTGTCCCCGAACTGCGCCCCGATGTGTGCGAGATCGGCCCCCGAGAGAATGCAGTAGGGCTTGCCGCAGGCATGAAGAACATCTTTCAGGCTCTGCGTGAGCAGCCGCACCTCGTCTTCGGCTGTGGTCCTTGTTCCCTCGATATATTCATGCATGGAA
>DNYO01000136.1 GCA_003506795.1 Deltaproteobacteria bacterium | reverse complement strand
TTATATGCTTCAGAACGGTCTGGTGCTTTACGATGACATCAACAAATGCTCCATCCCGGGCATCGAACGGTTTAAAGACATAGTAGACGTTGGCAACGTCTGGAATGTCACCTTCGTAGAGCAATGGTCGCTTTCGGAACTTACTGTGGAACTCGGGACAAGCTGCTATGCCGGCGTATTGATGCTCCAGGCAATGGGTCTTGGTGGATGGATGTTCAACGGAATTGACCCCTTCGCCATGCTTGGCGCAAGCGGCAAACCCGAAGTGCCGGGTTTGCTCTTCCGCTATGACGAGGACGAACGCTGGCCTTATCCCAATCCCACAGGACTCGCGGGAGTGATGGAAGGCTACTGCCCGCCTCATCACCAGGATATGCGGGCTGCCGTGGATGCGCTGTGCGACCGCAAATTCGGATTAGGAGGTCCGTTTCACCCCGAGACTCCCGGACCGTGGAAAGACAGTCGCAAAGTACGTTCGGCCGCACAGAATCACGACGAAAGATTCAGGGAGTGCGTTGCGCTGCAGGCCCAGTATATATATGATACCTTTGGTAAATTTCCCGGTACCGTGCCCTCCATGTTTGTTATTATGTATCTGCAGGCGCATCATCTCGACCTGGAATTTTACGACAGGTTCTTCAAACCGGGATCTTACCTGAAGACGCATGCCATGCACATAGCACATTGGCACCCGGGCGACTCAGACCAAAGTTAAGGGTCGGACTCCCCTTCCCTGAAGCGACCCGGCTCAACGCCCTAAAGACGTACCCCAGGAGAGACAGGACATGACACATATCCAATCCGTTTTGGCCGCAACCGATTTTTCCCCCGACTCCCGGCACGCCGCAGAACGCGCGGCCATGCTCGGCACGACACTGGCAATGCAGAGAGGATTGTTGCTGCACGTACTGGAGCAATCGTGGCTCGACAGTCTGAAGCAGTTCATAAGCTCACCGACTGAAGTCAGAGATGGAATCATTGACGATGCCTCGCGTTCCCTGAGAAAACTTGCCGAAGAGGCCCGCCTGTTGTCGGGTTTCTCGCTTGAGCCACAGGTCCGCCTGGGGAGCACGCTGGACTTGATCGTCGAGACTGCTTCAGAGTACGACCTGCTCGTACTTGGCGCTCACGGGCGGCACCCGGTACGGGCATTGGCCCTTGGTACCACCTCCCAGAGGCTTCTGAGTAAAACAAGGAGATCCGTCCTGGTTGTCAAGCGCAAGCCTGACAGACCATACCAGAGGGTTCTCGTTGCCGTTGATTTCTCACCAAATTCCCGCAAAGCCACAGAGTATGCCTCCGTGATAGCTCCGGGTGCTCTTGTCAATATCGTCCATGTTTTCGAACCGCTTTTCGAAAGACAGATGATCTCTGCCGGAGCGTCCGACAAAATTATTGAAGATTACCGGGCAAAGGCACGGATCGATGCTGAGACCCAAATGTCAGCCTTCCTGGCAACCGCCCGGGTGGGTTCAGACAAAGCGCTTCAATCGATTGAACACGGACACGCGTCTGCCAGGCTGCCTGAAATAGTTGAAAAGTGGGATCCAGATATTATAATTGTTGGCAAGCACGGAAGGTCTCGCGTCGAAGAGCTCTTGCTGGGCAGTGTTACAATCCACATGCTGGCCCAGTCACGATGCGATGTGCTGGTTGCCCAATAGCAGGTCCGGCGGAATGTGTGTTTTCGGACTCCCTGTGTGCCTTTCCGGCATGGCGTTTCCGCATACCGGCCGGCTGGCGGCACCAACCTCTGAAACTGGAACGATTTTATGATACCGATCGAACATGTTCTCCTGATAGGCTCGCTCCTTATTGTCGTGAGCATTGCAGTTGCCAGGCTTTCTGAAAATCTTGGCGTACCGACACTGTTGTTATTTCTCGGCATCGGGATGCTTGCCGGTTCTGAAGGACCTGGCGGCCTCTATTTCGACGACGCCCACCTGTCTCAATCCGTTGGTGTCATTGCGCTCGTATTCATCCTCTTCGCAGGTGGTCTCGATACAAAGTTGCCGGAGGTCAAAACCTCCTTTTTCCCGGCGATAAGCCTCGCGACAGTGGGGGTCTTGCTCACGGCGGTTGGGGTCGGTTTCTTTGCCTTCTTTGCTTTGAAATTTTCGTTTCTCACCGCTGTGCTCCTCGGGGCTGTTGTGTCATCAACAGACGCCGCGGCCGTCTTTTCCGTCCTTCGGTCCAAAAATATAAGCCTCAAAGGCCGTCTGAAACCCCTGCTGGAGCTTGAATCGGGCAGCAACGACCCTATGGCGGTTTTTCTCACCATAGGGATTATTCAGATCATAATGAACCCTGGAACTTCATTTGGTTCCATGGTCCTCCTGTTTGTCCGGCAAATGGGACTCGGGATTGTCTTCGGGCTCTTCTTCGGGAAAGCAATGATCGTGATGCTCAATCGATTGAAGTCCCATTATGAAGGCGTGTACCCTGTCTTCTTTCTTGCCCTGGCGGCACTCACCTACGGCGTCACGGCGGCCGCCGGAGGGAGCGGTTTCCTTGCGGCGTATATCGCGGGCCTGGTTGCCGGCAACAGCGAGTTTATCTACAAAAAAAGTTTGCTGCGGTTTTTTGACGCCCTCGCCTGGCTCAGTCAAATAACCATGTTCCTTACCCTCGGTCTCCTTGTTTTTCCATCCCACATCATCCCCATCGTTTGGACCGGTCTTGCGTGTTCAGCATTTCTCATGTTCGTCGCCCGCCCCGTAAGCGTCTTTCTTTCGCTGCTCTTTGCACGGCTAAACTGGCGGGAAAAGACCTTCGTTTCCTGGGTCGGCCTGAGAGGGTCAGTACCCATCGTTCTGGCGACCTTTCCTCTTCTGGCGGGTGTAAACGGCTCCGAGGCAATATTCAATATCGTCTTCTTTATTGTCCTGACTTCAGCCCTGCTCCAGGGTTCGTCGATTCCCGTTGTTGCCCGCCTGTTGAGGCTGCAGGCACCTCTTGAAAAGAAACGCCGATACCCCATCGAATTTGCGCCCATCGACGGGGTGGACACTCAACTCGTCGACTTCATCATTCCCTTCAATTCGGCAATCGCAGGTAAACCGATAGTGGAACTCGGCCTTCCCCCCGACAGCCTAATAGCGCTTGTAAACCGTGACGAGAAGTTCTTTGTACCAAGCGGCGGCACTGTTCTTGAGGGAGGAGATGTTGTTCTGGTCCTTGTTAACGACCAGAACCTGGGCAAAGTCAGGGAGATAATCATGAAGTGGGAAAAGCCGAAAGAAGAGTGATAAGCTCCATATAATACAATATTCCGGTATAATGGATGTAATAAAGTCTATTATCGTATATCTCGGACGAAGAAACCTTTTCTGTTGATTTTATCTAGGCCGGAACATCCCCAACCTGTCCCGGACTTGTTTTACCCGACACGCTCATCAGTACTCTTCATCCGAACTTCTTCTGCAACGCCCGCCGAAAAAGTCCATCTTTATAATCCGGGAGATATTCCAAAGTGACAGTTCCATTCCAGCCCCTGGCCTGGAGCGCCTTCAGGATCTCGATGCCGTATGATTCCGCAGGCAGGCGGCCCATAACTTTCGTCTCGAACGTGGGGTCTATGCTCTTCTCCGACAGGTGCACGGCGACGATGTTGCCGGAATACTGTTCTATGAGCTCGAAAGCGTACTCCTCGTCAACGTGACCTGTATCCAGGACCATGGGGAGACAATGCTCGATTATTTCCGAGGGGGTAAATATCCGGCTCTTGTTTCCGAATGTTTCGATCGCGACCGTGACCGGTGTTCTTCCCTGGAGCACCTTTATATTCCCGAGCGCCGTCGCCTGAAATCGGGACTTTCTTACCTTCGCGATGTTGCCTTCGGGGTGATACACGACAAGCCTGGCTCCGGTCCTTTCCGCAAACCTCGTCACCTGTGGCCCCCAAGCCATGAACGCGTTGCCGGAAAGGCGACCGTGAGGCGCATGGATTGAGTTGACAAGGAACCCGTTATCGCGCACATACGCCGCCAATTCCCCAAAGCGTCCGACAACAGACCAAAATTCCTGCATGTCATGGGGCAGCGCGAGCTCTAGGGGAATTCCCTTGAGGCCGGAGAACCACCTGTTAAAATCATCGAAATGCACACTTCTACGAACACAGAACTTCATCCGAACACCTCCTCCAGCAACCACCGGTCCGGTATCGGACAATCCTGCCGTTCAGGCAGGTATTCGAGGGCCACGTTGCCGTCCTCATCGAAGTCCGTCACGTCAATATCCTTCCTGACCGAGAATTTCATAAGGCACCATTATAGCACAGGTGTGTGACGAAAGGCGGATCGGAAAACACTATATGCTACCGGGATAGCTATAGACTGAAGGAGGGTCTGAAGACATGGGGCAAGTGGGAGAAACTCAGTCTGGAGATGCTCATCACTCTGGCAACAAAGGCAAGGATCCGCGTCAGGCTTAGCAGCGCCCTGAGGATGTCCCTACCGCTGCGGTGAATGGCAAGGCAACGCGGTACGGCTTAAGAAAGGCGAAAGATTTTGTCTCACGTTTATCCCGCATCAGGCGGGACCCGCTTCACCCTTTGGGTTCGCTGGAGGCAGGAAAGAGAGCATGGAGAGGAAGCCTTAAAGAATTGCGTCCACGTACCAACCGGAAGATAGGTGTCAGCGTACTTGACGTTTATTCCTCATATATGGTAATTATACTTACATGATCGAAAGGCCATTCTGGATAAGCCGCATAGAGGAAGCTTGGAAGCAGGTGTCCATTGTGTGGCTCGCCGGCGTGAGAAGAGTGGGGAAGACCACGCTCGTTCAAAGCCTTGGGGCAGACCGGGCTCTTTATGTCAACTGCGATCTGCCCGTCTCGACGGACATGGTGGCCGACCCGGAACTGTTCTTTCGCAACTGCGATCGTCCCATCGTGGTCTTCGACGAGATTCACCGGCTTCCCGACCCCAGTATGGTCCTGAAGATAGGGGCTGATCTCTTTCCCCAATTGAAGATCGTTGCCACAGGCTCTTCCACACTGGCCGCGAGCAGGAAATTCAAGGACACTTTGACAGGCAGGAAACGCCTTGTCCATATGACCCCCGTGCTGTGGGATGAACTTTCCGCATTCAACGCACCTCTTGTCCGACGTCTTTACCACGGAGGCCTCCCCCAGGCCCTTCTTGCCGAGTCAAAACCGATGGGATTCTACCGTGAGTGGATGGATTCTTTTTTCGCCCGGGACATACAGCAACTCTTCGCTTTCCGTGACTCCGGGAAATTCAACATGCTCTTCGAGTACCTTCTGAAACAGAGCGGCGGACAGTTTGAGATCACAAGGACCGCCAGTACCCTGGGAATCAGTCGCCCGACGGTGGCGGAGTACTTGAGGGCCCTGGAAACCACTGAGGCCATGACTGTTGTGCGACCGTTCCATGGAAGAGGGCAGAAAGAGATGATCAAGATACCCAAAGTCTATGGTTTCGACACGGGTTTAGTGAGCTTTGCGCGGGGGTGGGATCCCTTGCGGCAGGACGATTACGGTCCCCTATGGGAACACATTGTCCTCGAATATCTGCAGGCGCATGCATACGAGTCGCAGATTCAGTACTGGCGGTTGGCTGATGACCGGGAGGTGGATTTTGTCATTGCCCGCGCCAGAGACGAGGTGGACGCTATAGAATGCAAGTGGAATCCGGAACACTTTGACCCCTCCGGTCTCAAGCTATTCCGGACCTGGTATCCCAGGGGAACCAATTATATCCTTTCCCCCGTTTCTGTGCCGGGCTATGCAAAGCGCATATCTGGCATGGAAATGTATGTCTGTAACCCGACAGGGTGGCGGAAAAGGTACCACGACCTTCAGGGTGAGGGATCGACGGGGTAAGCAAGGTCAGGGCTTTTCAACTACATGGTTTCTTTGTCCTGGTCCAGGACTCTTCGTATGGTTTCCGCAAGTTCTTCATGCCGGTATTAAGGTTCTTGGAGAGAGGGAAATTATGGCGGAGGGAGTAGGATTCGAACCCACGGGGCACTTGCATGCCCAACGGTTTTCAAGACCGCCGCTTTCGGCCGCTCAGCCATCCCTCCGGGGATTGATTATTCTAAATATTTTTGATTCAAATGTAAACTGTTACCACCGGATCAGGCTGCTTCCCCATGTGAGTCCGCCGCCGAAGGCGGTGAGGAGGACGAGGGAATCCTTTTTGATTGTGCCGTCGCGGACCGCCTCGTCGAGTGCGATGGGGACCGTGGCGGAGGAGATGTTGCCGTATTTTTCTATCGTCATGTAGATCTTTTCCATGGGGACGGCGAGCTTCTTTGCCATGCCCTGGAGTATCCTCAGGTTCGCCTGGTGGGGAATGATGATATCCGCGTCATGGACAGTATAACCGCTAAACGCCGCCGCTTCCTCGCTCGCCTCGGCAAAGCGCGTAACGGCCACTTTAAAGGATTTGTTCGCCTCGATCATTTTGAGGAAATGAAGACCCTTGTCTACGCTTTCGTAAGAGATGGGAGTTGTCTTCGATCCGCCGCCGGGCATGAGGAGTGTGTCGCCGGCTGCTCCGTCCGTATGGATGTGGGTGGAGAGGATCTGCGCGCCGTTGTCGGATTCCGTCACCACTGCCGCTCCCGCGCCGTCGCCCCAGAGAATGCAGCTTTCCCGTTCTTTCCAGTTGACTACTCTGCTCATTATCTCGCCGGCAACGACGAGGACATTCTTGTTCGCTCCCGACTTGATGAATTTGTCGGCCACGTGCAGGGCGAAAAGAAATCCCGAGCAGGCGGCGGTTACGTCGAAGGAAACCGCGTTCGTGCAGCCCAGTTTTGCCTCAAGCCAGTTCGAACCGGCGGGGCAGTGTGTATCGGGTGTGATTGTGGCGAGAATAATGAGATCGATATCGGCCGCCGTCATGCCGGCCACCTCCATCGCCCTCTCGCACGCTACTTTGCACAGGTCTGAGGTTGCCTGGTCTTTGTCTGCTATCCTTCGCGACTTGATCCCCGTACGGGTATAAATCCATTCGTCCGTGGTGTCGAGGAACTTTTCAATATCGAAATTCGTCATGATGTGATCCGGAACATATGAACCCGTCCCGACAATAGCAGTTCTCTTCATAGGAAAGCTCCGTGTTTTCGTGGTTTTGCTGCTAATAGAAACAAAAATATCGACACATTGTCAAGGGAAAACCCTGAAACGGCGGGTCTTCCGGCTTTGAGTCCCCGAGGGACTTAATTTCCTTGACATAGAGTATGTATGTTTATAAAACATGGGTCATTATCTCAATGAAAACCGACCATATCGACACGCGGGGATTTGTCGTCATCCTGATTCTTGCCCTTCTCTGGGGTTTCAACTACTCGGCGATCAAGGTTACGAATACGGGGTTTTCCCCTATCTTTACTTCCTTTCTGCGCTCAGTGATAGCTTCGGCGCTGGGAATAGCCTACTGCCTGGCCATAAGACAAAAGCTTTATCACCGGGGAACTCTTCTCGTGCACGGGATTGTGGTTGGAGTCCTCTTCGGCCTGGAATTCGCCTGCCTCTACCTGGGTATGCTCTTTACGGGCTCGGCGCGGGCCGTCATTCTGATCTACCTGTCGCCTTTTGTGGTTGCGGCCGGGGCCCACATCTTTCTCGGCGAAAGGTTAAGCCCCCTCAAGTGGACCGGCCTTATACTCGCCTTCGCAGGGCTTGTCAGCGTCTTCTACGGAAAGCCGTCGAAATACACCCGGCTCATGTTTATAGGTGATATGCTGGAGATTCTTGCGGCCTTTTTCTGGGCAGCCACCACGCTGTACATAAAGAAACATCTCGCCGAGAAGATGCACCCGATCAACACCTTTCTGTATCAGCTCGTCTTTTCAATTCCCGTGCTTTTTCTCTGTTCTTACTTTATTGAACCCCAGTGGATCAAAGACCCCGGGGTCATGGCAATCTGGTCGCTGATTTTCCAGTCTGTTATCATCGCCTTTGTGACGTACCTTGTCTGGTTCAAGCTCATCCATGATTATCCCGTGGCGAAGCTTTCGGTCTTCACTTTTCTTACTCCCGTTTTCGGCGTGGCCTTCGGGGCCCTCTTCCAGCACGACGAGCTGACAAAGGGTCTCATAATCGGACTTCTCATGGTAAGCGCCGGTATATTTGTGACAAACTATAAGAGATGAAAAAACACAGAACCATTACTATCCTCGGTTTCATTATCAGCATTGTCCTTCTCTATTTTTCGCTTCGCGGGATAGAGTTTCGGCAGCTTGCCGAAACGATAGCGCGGGCGGATATGACGTTTGCTTTCCTGCCCGTGTGTTTTATCTTCCTGTGCCTGACGCTGTGCTCTTACAGGTGGTCGAAGATAACGGGCAATAACGTAAGGCTTCGCGATGCCTTTATCGCCCTTCTCATCGGCCTCTTCATCAATAATGTCCTTCCCGCCCGCATCGGTGAAGTAGCGCGCGGCTACGCCATCTCGAAGCGAAGAAACATTCCCTTTACCTATGCTGTCTCCACCGTCTTTATCGACAGGGTCTTCGACTTGCTGGGCCTGCTCTCCATCACCTTTCTGTTCTTCCCGAGTCAGGCCCTTCCACCGTCGGTATCCAAGGGCCTGTATATCCTCGTCGGCATTTTTGTCGTCTCCGTGATGGTGTTATTTGCCGTGAGCCGTGAGAAAACAGCCCGAAGGATCGCCGGTTTTCTGGAACGCTTCAAGCGGCCTTTCCTCAAGAAACTTTCTGTCAGGGTGATCGAGATCCAGGAGAATCTCAGACGCATCAGCACGCCGGGGCAGATCGCGCTTTTCGTCGTTCTGTCCATAGCCAACTGGCTCTCGATGAGCAGCGCCCTGTATTTTTCCCTGAAAACCCTGGGCGTTTCCCTGCCCTTTGCCTACGCCCCTTTTGTCTGCGCCCTTCTAAACATGGGCCTCGCGGTCCCGTCATCGCCCGGATACATCGGGGTCTATCAATTCCTTCTCGTCTATCTCCTGGCCATCTTCGGAATACCCAAATACCAATCCTTCGCCGTCTCCCTCTTCTTCCACGCCTCATGGTACATCCCCTACAACATCCTGGGGTTCATCTTCATACTGAAGGAACAGCTCCACATTAAAGACATACGGAAGATGGAGGAATAGAAGCGATTCCAGCCTGGAAGCCTAACCGTCAGGGGCTGTTACTGAACAAACCCCAAAAACCTGTCTCACGCCCGTTCGTCGCCTTGAGGCTCCTCTCTGGAGGCATTAAAGAGAGCCTGGGGAGGAAGCCAAAAGACTTTCCGG
>DNYO01000259.1 GCA_003506795.1 Deltaproteobacteria bacterium | reverse complement strand
GACGTCTGTCTTCAGATTAAAGATAATGAGATCGTTGAATTTGTCGAACTGCTCCGTCTTTGATTCCTCGACAACGATATTCCGGTCTTTGGCGAGATAGGGTGCGTTGATATACGTGACGGACCCCTGGAGAGATATCTCCAGAAAACCGTTTATTCCCGCGATGGTAAAAGGCTGGTAACTGAATGGGACATCGAACTTGCGTTCGCACAGATCTTCCTCGAAGTTTTTCCCTACCATTATGACACCGATCTTCTCAGGCCTGCCCTTGGAGATCTGGGCCGCAAGTTTGCCCATCTTTTCCGAAAGGTTGAAATAGAGTTGAAGGTGTTCCGGGAGCAGGGACTTCATGAAGGGTATGTTGACGCCATGCTGATAGGGCCGGCCATGCAGAGCGTTCAGGACCTGTTCGGCAATGATTGCCGACACTGCCTTCTGGCCTTCCGCGGTATTGGCGCCGATGTGGGGGGTGGCAAAAACGTTCTCAAGCTGCAGGAGTTTGCTGTTTTTGGGCGGTTCCTCCACGAAGACGTCGACGCCGGCGGCGAAGATCTTACCTGAAATCAGGCAGTCATACAGATCATCTTCGTTGACGATGCCGCCCCGGGCGCAGTTGACGAGAATAACGTCCTGTTTCATAATGGCCAGCTTTTCGGCGGTGATCATGTTCCGTGTCGTGCCGGTCAGCGGCGTGTGAAAGGTGACCACGTCTGATACTCTAAGAAGGTCGTCGAGGTTGTCATAGAGGATGACCCCCAGGCTATCAGCTTTACTTTTCTTAATATATGGGTCGTAAGCGATCACTTTCATACCGAAACTTTTTGCGCGGATTGCAACGTTGCTGCCGATGCGGCCGAGACCTATAATTCCCAGGGTCTTGTTGTAAAGCTCGATCCCCATGAACTTCTTCCTGTCCCACTTGCCCTGTTTCAACGAGTCGTTTGCCAGGGGTATCTTTCTCGCGGCGGCGAGCATAATTCCCATGGTGAGCTCCGTCGCAGCCAGGGTGTTCCCGGTAGGGGCATTGAGGACGATAAGACCTTTCTTGCTTGCCGCTTCAATGTCGATGTTGTCGACGCCGACACCGGCGCGCCCGATTATCTTGAGCCGGCCCGGTTCCTCAATGAGACCCTCCTTGACAGTCGTGCCGCTCCTTGTGATGATGGCATCGTAATTGCCGATGATCTTCTTTAAATCATCGACCTTTATTCCGGCCTGAACATCAGTTTCGACTTCCGTGTCCGCCGCGAGGATCTTAAGACCTTCTTCGGCAAGGTGGTCTGTGACGAGGATCTTGAATTTTTTCATTGGAATCCGCCTAAGTTCTTATTTCTTGTAATATTTCTGTGCTCGTGATATACGTAACGACAGTAAAAGATACCACCCGGAAAAGGAAAAAGCAATACGGACCATATAGTTGTGGGAAAGAATAAACCTGCCGAAAAAAGACTGATACTCGATCACAGCGTGGCAAAAAACGGTCAGGTCGAGGGAAGACGCCCGCTTATCAACCGCAGTAATCTCCGTGATATAATCATTGTCGTCTGTGTTATTTCCGCCGTGCTCTACGATCTTGACTGGGTGAGACTCGCTCTGTTCGGCATTCTCATGGTTTTTGGATGCTTTTTTCATTACATGACCAAAGGCGTGCTTATTCGCAACGTGGTCTTGTGCCAGGCGGGGATATACAGCGTGGTGAGGCATCCCTATTATATGGCGAATTATCTGATAGATTCGAGCTTCTGCCTCTTGAGCGGCAACGTCTACCTTCTACTGATCTACCCCTTCCTGTTCTACTGGTCGTATGGACCGACGATCAGAAAGGAAGAGGCAACTCTGGCGCGACTCCACGACAGCAGTTTCCTGCGCTACAGTCTCGATGTGCCCCAGATATTCCCGGACGCGTACTCTATCCGGAGCATGAAGGAGATCGCAACGGGTTTCTCGACGAAAAGGATCACGCGCAACGAGATATCCCGGTTTATGCGCTTCTGGGCGACAGGATGTCTCATTATGCTGATCCATACGTTTAAAAGTTCGGGCCTGTGGAAGACGTGGTCCTTCGATCTTGCTTTCGTTTACGACAATCCTCGCGGGATTACCCTTTTGCTTCTTACCATAGTCCTGTTTGTCGCCAGCCTTCTTGTTCAGTGCAAGAAGGAGCCTTCCATCCTTAAAGCCGAATAACCTCATGAATATCGATGTAAGCCGGACATCCGCTCAAAAATGGTCTCTCGCTGATTATGCGGCGCTTGCCGTTCTCGTCGCGGCGGCCGCCATCCTTCTTTGTTCCGGTCTTTCCGTAAGGTCTCTGTGGGGTTCGGAAGGCCGCTGGGCTGTTATCGCCAGGGAAATGATGCACAGCGGCAACTACTTTCTTCCGACCATCAACGGAGCGGTCTATTTCGATAAACCGCTCCTGAGTTACTGGGCTATCATCCCCTTCTCATTTCTTGGAGGCGTCACGGAAACCTCCGCCCGCATACCGGCCGTGCTCGCCGGCATAGGGACGGTGGCACTGGTGTTTGCCATCGGCAGAACACTCTTCGGATACGCGTCGGGATTCATTGCCGGCCTCGTCCTCCTGACGACGTTCATGTTCGGTTTCTGGTCGAGGACTGCCTCCGCGGAGGTGCTCAATGTCATCGCCATATGGTCGATGTTGTGGGTCGTCCTGCCGGCAGGGGACGGCAAACGTTCCTTTACCCGGTACCTGTTCTTCTATCTCATCGCGGCCGTTTCCTCCTTCTTGAAAGGACCGCTTGCCCCTGCGGTTGCACTGACGGCTGTTTTCGCGCTGAGCTGCATGGACATTCTTTTCGATATCAGAAAGGATGGGCTAAAGGAGGCGCAAAAGAGGATAACCGGTCATTTTAACTGGATACTCTCCTACGGGGGTTTTCTTGCAGCATTGTGCGGACTCGTCTTGTTCGCCTTGCTCCTTTTCTTACCCGTGATCGTCACCGGGTCCTGGGATGCCGTCAACCTGATGTGGCGGGAAAATGTCGTGAGGTTCCTGCAGCCCTTCGACCATGTCGAACCTTTTTACATCTATTTCAAACACGTTCCGGTATTCCTGCTCCCCTGGACGTTTGCAGCTGCCGGATCCCTTGCTGCAATGAGAAACTGGAAGGACGATCGACGGAGGCGCTGGCTCGCGACAGTGACGGTTGCCATTTTTCTTTTCTTCACCATCTCCGGTTCCAGAAGAAGCTATTACATACTGCCTCTTGTTCCCGCGTTTGCACTGATCATGGGGAGGTCCATCCAGGGGTTCCTTTTTCGCGAAGAAGAAAGAGACTGCCCCGTAATGAAGACGTGCCTCGTCATCACGGCCTTCCTGCCTCTTATCGCCGGGCTGGCCATGATCTTCGGATACCTCACGTTCGGCGAGTACCACCATGTGTCGCAGCTCATTGTCGGGCCGCTGGTAATCATAGCCTCAGTCGCGGGCTTAATGTTCGTCTTTAAAGGTCGCATCGCTCAGGGAACGGTTCTTGTGTCTCTCGTTTTCTTCTGCCTGCTCCTGTGGAGTTTTACCGCCGGGGCCGCAATAGGCGAAAGGAACCGGACGCTGAAGCCCTTCGCCCGGCAGCTGGCCGGGTACATTAATGGGGTAGGTGACGACAAGGTCGCCATGTATGGCGTCGGCAATTCATCGCTTATTTTCTACCTTGACAGGGCCACTCCGATCAGGGCCTTGAGAGATGTCCGGGAAGTCTGTACCTTTGGCGAGAGGAGCCGGGGCGGATATCTTCTTACCGAAGAGGCACTGATGGATCGTATCGAAAAGGAATGCGGACAGGGCAAGCTGACCAGGATTCTCACCCAATCGCCCGAAGGGAAGAAAGACGTCAGGGAGGGTCTCGTACTTTTTCGCGCCGGGGAAGGGCCCTGAAACCCGTGGCAACACGCGTAAATCTTAAAGTTTTGCTTGACTTAGCACACCAAATATATTAATTTAGACAAATTTTTTTAAGGGTGAAAATGGTTATGAAAACATATTTTCCAAAAGAAGGCGAAGTTTCGAACGATTGGTATGTGATGAATGCCGACGGTGCTGTATTAGGAAGACTGGCGGCGAGGGTGGCAACGATCCTCAGGGGTAAGAATAAACCGGTCTTTACGCCGCATGCCGACACCGGCGATTTTGTCATAATCGTCAATGCCGACAAGGTAAAACTCACCGGGGCAAAACTC
>DNYO01000187.1 GCA_003506795.1 Deltaproteobacteria bacterium | reverse complement strand
ACAACTGCAGCTCAATGTGATGGAACCGGTGATCACGTTCGCCTTGTTTTCCTCGATTACGACAATGGAGCGCGCCGTCGAAAGCTTGCGCGTCAACTGCATCGAGGGCATCACAGCCAACGCGGACCGGACCCGCGACATGGTGCTCAATGCGCTTGGCATCGTGACCGTGCTGAAGCCCTCCCTCGGCTACAAGCAATGCGCGGAGCTCGCCCGTGAGGGCTACGAGACCGGAAAATCGCTCCACGACATCGTGGTCAAGGAACGCAAGCTGCTGACGCAGGAGAAATGGGATGAGGTGTTCTCTTTCGAGAACCTGATCAGTCCAAAGTTCGAGCAATAGAAAGTCCCGCGGGAATGACCCGCAGAGGAAAGAAACAAAAATATATAGAAGGAGGTCGTTATGAAAAAAGCAGCAATGTTGGTAATGGTCGCGGCGGTTGCACTGCAATTGGGTGGCTGCGCAGTGGGTAGTTATCAGGCGCGCAGTGTTGATCTTAAGGAGTCACAGCTGGTCAACCCGAATATCCTCGTGCAAGGAACCGATGACAAGGCCCTCTACCGTTATGTGAACCCGAAGGTGGATTTTAAGCAGTACTTTATGGTCATGATCGATCCGGTTCTGGTTTACAAGGATGCGGAACTGGACAAGAATGAACGGGAGAATTACCAGAAACTCGCCAACAATGCCTTTGTCTATTTGACGCAGGAACTGGAAAAGGAATACCAGATAGTGAAGACCCCGGAACCGGGCACCTTGAGGATCCAGATGGCCATTGTCGACGCCGACAGCTCGAAGCCGGTCCGCAATACCCTCTCAACCATCGTGCCGGTTGGCATAGCTCTCTCCATAGTTAAATATACTATCACCGGCAAGCAGGCTGGCGTGGGCGAAATAACTGCGGAAATGAAAATCACCGATGCCAGCACCGGGGAACTGCTCGGCGCGGCAGTCGACCGACGAGTCGGCGGCAAGGAACTGTTAAAGCTCTGGAGCAGCTGGAACAACGCCGATGATGCTCTAAAGTACTGGGCAAAAAGGTTGAGCTTTGCTCTCTGTGACATACGCCGTGACCCAAAATGTGTGAAACCGTAATTTCTGCACGGGCCGTTGCCTCCGCGGGGCGGCCCGCAAATACAAGGTGATAAAAGAAGAAACACATGAAACCAAAAAATAAACTAAGAGACGATGCAAAAGGTGTCAAGCGGGTCAACCCGGAGATCTGACAGATCCGGGCACGGACACGCTATCGCGCACTTGGCTCTGCGTTTTGAGCCTGTAGTGCGCATGACGCTGATGAGGAAATCTTATAAGGAGGAAAAAAAGATGGTCATCCGCAACCATAATTCTTGTGGGGCATCCCGGCCGGAAACGAGAAGGCTGCCGGCATTTCCGGGGAAGATGCTCCTGTCGGCGGGAATATGCTTCATGGCCATGCTGTTCTGGTGGAGCGCCCCTGTCCTGGCCCAGGAGGCCGTTTCGCAGGATGGGCCGCCTCCTTCCTCGGTGGAGGAAAGTGTAACTCCGATGGACAAGGCCTTTGAGAAACCTCTGGAGCGCGTACGGCCCCTTGAAAAATTGAAAGACGCGCTGAAGGACATGCCGCCATTTCTCCGTGACACGAAGCTCGATGTCAACCTCCGCACCTATTACTTCTACCGCGATAAGTTCGACAACAGCAAAAACGAGGCCTGGGCCCTGGGCGGTTCCATCTCCTATAAATCGGGCTACCTCCTTGATCACTTCGGCGTGGGCGCAGCAGTCTACACCTCTCAGCCGCTCCATGCGCCTCACGACCGCGACGGTTCGCTTCTGCTCAGGCCCGGGCAGGAAGAATACACTGTGCTCGGCCAGCTCTACGGTGAGATCAAGCTCTTCGAAGGCGTCTTCATCGACCTCTATCGTAAGGAGTACAACACGCCCTACCTCAACAAGAACGACAACCGCATGACCCCGAACACCTTCGAGGGTTACACCCTGGTGGGTAGACACGGCGGGAAGGACGGTGCACCGGAGCTGCGTTACGGCGGTGGTTATATCACGAAGATCAAGGAGCGCGATTCCGCCGATTTCATCCCGATGTCCGAGGCTGCCGGCGCACGAACGGGGATTGAGCGGGGGGTCGCGTTGGCCGGCGCCAACTACAGTACAAAGAAGTACTCCCTGGGCGCTATTGATTACTACTCCGAAGACATCATCAACATCTTCTATGCAGAAGGCAGATATACGCTGCCGCTGACGGAGCGGTTCGGGGCCCTTTTTGCAGCCCAGTTCTCCGACCAGCGAAGCACGGGCGATGACCTTCTCACGGGTTCTTCCTTCGACACCCATCAGGTTGGCCTCAAGGGGGAGGCGAGTTATGGCGGGGCAGTTCTTTCTCTGGCTTACACGGACATGACACAGGGGGCGAATATGAGAAGCCCCTGGAGCAGCTACCCCGGGTACACGAGCGCGCAGGTGCAGGATTTCAACCGCGCGGGCGAAGAGGCGCTCATGGTCAAAGGTTCCTATGATTTCTCCCGCCTTGGACTTGATGGCGTCACATTCTATGCCCTCTGGGTCCACGGTTGGGGTGCCGTTGATCCCGTCACCAAGGGGTCCGTGTACAACCAGGATGAATACGATTTTGATCTTCAATGGCGCCCCAAGATCGGTGTGAAGGGACTCTGGTTCCGGTTCCGGTATGCCCATGTCGACCAGCGGGGGGGTGACAATTCATACATCGACGACTATCGTGTCATCGTCAACTACGATTTCTCACTCCTGTGAGGTAGTCCTCCTTCGGCCGGAAATTACTTGTTGAAATGGGCAACGATAAAAATTTTTCTTTTAAATATGAACATAACAGATCGGATCAGGTCGGATAGAACAAACAGAAATCGTGAGGGATGAACATGAAAACAAGAGACTCATTGAAATACATACTGATCGGGCTTGCAGTGATTTGCCTGGCGTTGCCGGCTCCGATATTTGCGCAGGAGGCATCGGGAAAAGCCTTCAAGCAGGAGGAACTTGACCAGTTGCTGGCGCCCATTGCGCTGTACCCCGACAGTATTCTGACCCAGATCCTCATAGCTTCGACCTATCCCCTCGAGGTGGTGCAGGCGGAGCGATGGGTGAAACAGAACAAGAAGCTGAAAGGGGATGCCATGAAGGCAGCCATGGAGAAACAACCCTGGGACACCAGTGTGAAAGCGCTCGCCCCGTTTCCTGAAGTCCTCACCATGATGAGTGAAAAGCTTGACTGGACCAAGAAGCTTGGCGATGCGTTCCTGGCGCAGCAGAAAGACGTCATGGACACGGTGCAGAAGCTGCGTGGGAAGGCATTAGCGGCGGGCAACCTGAAAAGCACAAAGGAGCAGGAAGTGAAGAAGGAGGGCGACATCATCATTATTCAGCCTGCCAACCCGCAAGTGGTCTATGTTCCAACCTACAGCACCACGGTGGTGTACGGACCATGGTGGTACCCGGCGTATCCGCCCTATCCGGTGTATGTGTACCCACCCGGCGCCGCTGCATTCACGTTCACAATGGGTGTTGCTGTTGGCGCAGCATGGCATGGGGGGCATTATCACAATGACTGGCACGGGGGCAGCATCAATGTCGACAGGGACGTCACGATCAACAGGCCCGGCAGTCCCGAAACGAGACCATCCGGCGGAGGAGCCAAGCCAGAACAATGGAAGCACAATCCGAAACACCGGCAAGGGGTTTCCTACCGAGACACGGCCACACGCAACAAGTATTCCCCGACAAACCGCGCAGCCGTGGACAACCGGAAGGACTACCGGGGGTATGACAAGAAAGGGGCAGGTGTGGCTGATCGGACTGCAGGCAGGCAACCGTCCCAGGTGCAGGACAGAAAGTCCGATCGATCGGCTTCTGGAGCAAAGAGTCGGGACAACGCCTTCGGCGGGGTGGACCGCGGAGCGCAGGCGAAACAGGACAGCGCGAGAGGCCACCAGAGCCTTTCTTCAGCCCAGCGGTCCGGTGGCGGAGGTTCAAGAAGTTGGGGAGGATCCGGTGGCGGCTTCAGCCGAGGAGGTGGTATTGGCGGTGGCGGTGGCCGTGGACGGCGTTAGGAAAGTATCTGTAGAGTGGATTCAAGAGGAGAATGTTCCGACGAGTCCTGAGTAAGAATTCATCGATGGAGGACAGATCCATGTATTTATTTCGAATGCGATATCCGTCAGCCAGGTCTCTCCTGAGCTTTGCGGTTGCCCTGTTTGTTGTCGTCATGTTCCAGGGAACTTCCCTGGCGGCACAGGCAAAACAGAAAACGTTCGAAACCCCGCAAGCAGCTGTGGAAGCATTGGCCAAGGCAATTCGCGACCATAACAAAAAGGAGCTTCTTGCCATTTTTGGTCCCGGGAGTGAGACATTGATCTCATCGGGGGATGAGGTGAACGACAGGGAGAGCAGGGAAAAATCACTCCTGCGCTACGGTGAAAAGAATCGTCTGGAGACTGAGAGCGATGAAAAAGTCATTCTCCATATCGGGAACAATGACTGGCCGTTTCCAATCCCGATTGTAAAGACCGGTGAACGCTGGCGATTTGACACGAAGCAGGGTAGGGAAGAAATGCTCAGCCGCCGGATCGGAGAGAATGAACTGGGCGCTATCCAGACCTGCCTAGCGTATGTCGATGCGCAGCGGGAGTATGCCGTTATGGACCGTGACAGCGACGGCCTGCAGGAATACGCACAGAAGTTTAGAAGCACAAAGGGCAAAAAAGACGGCCTGTACTGGGAGGTGAAACCCGGTGAAGAACCGAGTCCACTTGGGCCGCTTGTTGCAAGGGCCCGGAGCGAGGGCCATATGAAGGAGGAAAAGCCCGCACCCTATAATGGTTATTTTTTCCGGATACTGACCGCCCAGGGGGCGAATGCCAAAGGCGGCGCTCAAAGCTATCTGGTGAAGGGAAAGATGGTCGGCGGATTTGCGCTTGTAGCATACCCGGCTTCATACGGCGTCTCCGGTGTGAAGACGTTTATCGTGAACCACGAAGGTGTTGTATATGAGAAAGACCTGGGACCGAAGACGGCAAAGCTGGCCAAGTTCATGAAGGCATTCAACCCGGATAAGACGTGGAAAAAGGCAGAGTAGTCAACACAAGAGAATGGAAAACCAGCTTCGGGAGCAACTGGTGGAAATCGAAAAAAGGAAAGTGGATGACAAACGGTATTCATTTTTCAGTATGTCCTTTACATTCAGACAGGTGGGAATGAAATGAACAAGAAACATATCCTCATAGCTTCAATATTGTTAAGTATCATGATTTTTCCTGTCTCTGCATCCGCGGTGCCAGATCTAATAGTAGCAGGAATCACCACAGGGCCCCCATCCTTCATTAGCTCCAGTGAGGTCAGCCTACCCCTCACTGTTACTATTATGAATGTTGGTGAACTAACTGGTACGAGATTTAAGCTAAGCGTTGAGGTAATTGACAGCTCTGGTAGATTTGTCAGACCGTACACTGCTTGGAGGTATCTTTTTTAAACACCTTGTTACACTTTTGAATGCGAACTGGTATTAATCCGAGCATTCTTTGGTTCCGGATCAAAAAGCTGGGGATCACACGACCCTGAAAAATCGAATACCCTCAACATGAGCCCTCAATATCTTGCGTATCCGTAATATATTGCGGGCATGAACATTTCAACCCCCAAAAGGAGACTACAATGAATCTCACCATCGAAATCAGGGCCAAACCGGAAAAGTTCAATGAGCTTTATCAGACGTTGCAGGCGCTCCTTCCCACGATGCGCGCGGAGCATGGATGCCATGAGTCCCGTATCTACCGGGACGTGGAAGATGGTGAAGTCTTCTTCCTTGCGATTAACTGGGACGACGCTGCAAATCTTGAGCACTATTTGCGGTCGACCAGCGGGAGTGCGCTTCTCGGGGCTGTTGATCTGCTGAGTAACTCGGCGAGGGTCAGGATGGGCGGCGATTCTCCGTGGGAAGGGATCGAAGTCCTGAAGCGGATGAGGACGGGAACCTGACCTGGGCAAGGAAAAGCCTGCGGCAGCGGAGTTTCTTCAGGGGCTGCATTGGAACCACACAATAAAACTATGAATGGAGGTCGTTATGAAAAGAATAACAAAAGTAATTTTGGCAGTCGTAATCGGCATTGTGTTCACTGTATCAGTTGCGTTCGCGGGAGATCCTCCCTTTTCCGGGTTTCTGGGTGATAAGAGCGTATATGAGACATTGAAGCCAGGGCCGGAAGGCGGGGCCAAGCTGCGGTGGCTGAAGCCAGGAGTGGACTTCAAAATCTACAACAAGTTCATGGTGGACAGCGTCTTATTCTCGCTCGCCGACACCACACAATACAAGGGATTTGATCCCCAGGAGATGAAGGAAATGGCCGATTCCTTCAACAAGGAGATCGTGGCGGCCTTCAAGGACAAGTACCCGATCGTGGCAGATCCCGGGCCTAACGTTGCGCGGCTCCGCATCGCCATCACGAACATCAAGCAGAGTCGGCCCGGCGTGAGCGCCGTCACGTCCGTCATTCCCGTCGGGATCGGCATCAGTCTTGTCAAGAAGGGCGCAACCGGGGGCTGGTCCGGAAGCGGCGAGACCGGTGTCGAGATGATGGCCCTGGACAGCCAGACGAACGATATCCTGCTGCTCGCGGTGGACGAGAGGAAAGCCGAGTTCGAACAGCGTTTTTCGAAATGGGGCTCGGCTACGGACGCCTTCAAGTTCTGGTCGGAACTGTGCGTCAGGTTCATCGACAATGCCAGGGGAGTGAAGAGGGAGCCGAAGAAATAGAGGGTCAAGGGGGCAGGGTATAGGGTGTAGGAAACAGTCAACTACCTGTAAACAAAATGGATTTTGTAATAACCGGATTTATTGAAAAGCCCTGCCTGATGGCAGGGCTTTTGCTTCTTGCTTTTTCCATATTTGACGACTATCTTGTTGGGCACGATGATGGAACTCAATCCCGGAATGACGCTCTCTCCGGTTTACCTGGAAATCTTTTCTTCCGCCGGTCGTATCTTCGTTTTCTTCGCGGCGATCCTCGCCCAGATCTACATCATTGCGCGCATCCGGCAGGCCTTCCGGTTCCCGGAGCGCTCCGGG
>DNYO01000088.1 GCA_003506795.1 Deltaproteobacteria bacterium | reverse complement strand
GAATCCCCAGGAAAAGGATTCAAAGTAGTTCGTCGTGGAGCCGATAGCCTGAGTCTGCCAGTTCCTGTCCTTGTATCGCATCATCACATTCCGTGCGGAGTAGATCTTCATTATGTCGTAGATACCCTCCACCCGGGCGATAAGGTCGGCATCACCCGTCTTGATGCTGCTTGTCCGTATCCTTGCGGCACGCTGCCTCTCTCCGCCCCCGAAGACCATGATCGAATCGGGTCCCAGGGCCTCGAAGATCTCTTGTGCCTTCTTGTTCGCTCCATCGATGGTGGTGATGATTATGCATATGGAAAGAATGCCCAGGGCCACACCCGAAAAGGAAAAGATCACCCTCCCCCGGTAGTAATAGAGGATCTTGACCACCTCTTCGACGAATTCCCTAAGTTGTGATATCTTCTGAAATAGCGCCATCCTCTATCCTGACCAGACGTTTTCCAAAGGTCGCGAGCTTGGGATCATGGGTCACCACGATGATCGTCTTGCCCTCTTCATTGAGCATCTGGAAGAGGTCCATGATTTCGCCGCCCGTCTTCGAATCAAGGGCCCCTGTCGGCTCATCGGCAAGGATGATCTCCGGGTCGTTGACAAGCGCCCTCGCTATGGCAACGCGCTGCTGCTCGCCTCCGGAGAGCTGCGACGGTTTGTTGTGTATCCTCTGTTCGAGGCCAAACTTCCCGAGCAGCATTTTTGCCTTCTCGCGGGGATGCTTTATGCCCTTTTTCGAGTAGACAATGGGTATGAGGACGTTTTCGATCGCGTCGAGGTAGGGAAGGAGAAAGAACTGCTGAAAGACAAAACCAATGTATGTGTTCCTCATATCGGCGAGCCTCTCATCATCCAGCCCGTCAACGCTGGTACCGGCGAAGGTGTAATCGCCCTCGGTCTGCTTATCGAGGAGGCCGATAATGTTCATGAGCGTCGTCTTGCCCGAACCGGACACACCCATGAGAACCACGAATTCTCCTTTGGTAATCGAGAGATCGATGCCCTTGAGGATCGGCAGCTCCCTGTCCCCGACGAAATAACTCTTCCTGATATTTCTAAGATCGATCACTTTCTGGGGCCCGCGTTGTTCTGCGGCTTCTTTGCAGCCGGCGCTACGGAGGGAACTACGACCTGCTCACCCTCGGCAAGACCCGATGTTATCTCTGTGTACTTCTGGTCTCTGACACCGGGCACAACCTCCCGGCGAACAGTCTTGCCCTCTGATTTCAGGTACACGACGTTTTTCCTGTCTTCGAAACGCAATGCACCGTTGGGCACAACAATCACGTTGGTCTTTTCCTCGATGATGATCCTGACATGGCTTGTCATTTCAGGTTTAAGCGTCAAAGCGTCGTTTGGATCGATCTTGACGATCGCAAGATAGTATACGATATTCTCCTTGATCTCGGGCTGGGGATAGATTCGGTCGACGACGCCTTTGTATATCCGGTCACGGTACGCATCGACCCAGTACTCCACCTTGAGGCCGGGCTTTACCCGTCCGATGTCGGTTTCGTCGACATATATCCACATCTCGAGCTTCACGGGATCGATGATGGTTATGAGATTCGGTGCGGAAAGGCCCGAAACCACCGTCTCGCCTTCCTGTGTGGCGACGGCGGAGATGTATCCCGATATGGGGGCATAAATCCTGGTATAGCTGTGGCTTACCCTGAGCGCCTTAAGCTTCTCCTGGGCTTCGGCTACCTTTGCTTTACTCAGCTCCACCTGGGCGCGGGAGACGTCCAGCTCTCTTTTTGCCTTCTCCACGCTGTCCTTCGTCGTATACTCTTTCTGTAGAAGACGCTGTTCTCTTGCGTAATTTGTCTCATTATAGACATCCTGGGCGCGTTTTGCCTCAAGATCCCTGCGCTGTTGTTCCACCGCGGCCTCTAAATTGCGGATATTGGCAAGGATCTCACGATCGTCGATCTCAACGATGAGCTCTCCCTTTTTGACGAAGTCACCGACCTGGAACTTAAGTCTCTTCAGTGTACCCGTCGCACGTGTGCCGACCTTGACGATAGCGCCCACCTGCGACTTGATTATGCCCGTCTGCTCCGTTGAATAGACAACGCTGGCGCGTTTTACCGTAAAGGCTTCACCTGTCTTTTGTTTCTCGCCTTTTCGCGTGGCGAAAAAAACGATAAGAAGTACAACGCAGAGAGCCGCAACCGCATACAGGATTTTTCTTTTCATCACCAGCGGTCCCCGATGTAAGCAGCCTTCTCGAGAAAGGAAAGCGAAACCTGCGCCCTGGCCAGAGAGCCGACATAGTTTTCGTTTGCTGAGGCCAGATCTTTTTCACTCTGAAGCAGGTTCAGTATGTCGCCCTTCCCCTCCATATATTCGCCGTAAAGCTGGTTGAAATTCGATGTAGCTTCCCGGACGAGCTCCGTATACATCCTCACATCTTCTATGCTCAACTCATAATCCTTGAGCGCCCTTGCTATATCGAGACTGGTGGTCCGTTTGGTCTCCGCAAGCCTCTGCCTTGCCGCGTTGACATCGCTCATGGCGCCCTGCACGTTGTAGTACCTGCCGACACCGTCAAAGAGGGGGAAGGAGAAACTTATGATGAAAGCGTCGCTTCGTCCTCCGGGAAAGAACTGTGTGTCCTGCCTGGTTTGCTGAAGGGCGCTGTCGATTTTGGGAAACCAGGCGCTCTTCTTTTCGTCATAGACCCTCATCAGCCTGTCGATCTCTTTCTCCTGGGTCTTGATCTCCGGTTTTGTGGCGAGGGCCCTGTCGTTGAGGCTCTTGTAATCGCTCCTGAAAGAAGGCTCCGAAAGCAGGCCCTCCACATCGAAGGGGCCGGCCGTTTGAATGATGATGAGCGACTTTACCGATTCGAGCGACTTCTCGTATTCCTTCCTGGCCCTTTGCAGATCGATCTTCGCGTTGAGGAGACGGACCTCCGCCTGGAGCAATTCGCTCTTCTTCGCAACTCCTTCCTCGTATCTTCCCCGGGTAAGGTTATAGATCTTCTGGGTGGACTGCAAGGCCTCCTGCCTCTTCCCAACAATTGATTTTGCTCCAAGAGCAGTATAGAAGGCGCTCTTGATGTTGAATAGAACGTCTTCCCGAACACTCTTGAAGCGCTCTTTCTCTCTTTCCCAGACCAAAAAGGCGCCCTTTCGTTTCGCCCACCGTTCACCACCATCAAAGATCCGCCAGGAAATAGAACCGGTAAACGTGTAGACATCACGGGAATTCGTAGTATCCCTGAGATCGCTTGTATACGTGCTTATCGGCGTCATGGGGGATATCGTCCGTATATACGAGGAGTCCAGATCTACCCTGGGGAGGAAGGGGTCTATGGAAGATATGTACGAAAATCGCGATCTTTTGACGAATTCGGCCTGCTCCTTGATGATGTATGATTCGCCTAAAGCGCTCTTGATTGCATCGTCAAGGGTAACAGACCATGCCGCCTCCGGTATGAAAGTGGCGAAAAGACAAATAGCCAGCAGTGGAAGGATGAAGCCCATTGAACTCTTGTGCATGTTAACCATGGATCTATCTTGCACCAGTTTTTTCAAATATGCGCGAAAGCCGTCCCGACAGTGCTATTGTAGCATAATCACTTCACTGTAACAATTGAAAGACTTCGACAATTTAGAGAAACTTCTTCGTCAATCTAACTGATGTTTCCGGATTGCATCATCATCGGAACATTACCGATCGGACCTCGGCATTGTACGCCGAAATCAGTATAGGGAAGTATCGACTCTTTCAAAAGATAAGACACGATTAAATTGGCGGGGATTTGGATAAAAAAGAAATGCCGAGGAACGGAA
>DNYO01000326.1 GCA_003506795.1 Deltaproteobacteria bacterium | reverse complement strand
ATTTTACCGTACCGTCCGGTATGCCGAGCATTTGCGTGATCTCCTCGTAGGAGAATCCCTGTATATCTCGCAGGACGAGGATTTCCCGGTGTTCCTTTTCAAGCTCTTTGATGCAGCCCTGGACCTTTTTCTGGGTCTCTTTTTGCATAAGAACGTCGACGGCCGAACTGTCTCGCGACGGTGGATCCATAGCAGGACCGTCCTTGCCTCCCGGCGGCGGATCATCGAGGCTCACGGGTTCATGATACGCCTTGTTGCTGGTGTGCCGCACCCGGTTCTTCGCATGGTTTACGACGATGCCGTAGAGCCATGTTGAAAATTTCGCCTCACCACGGAATTGTTTTATCGTTCTGTAGGCGGAAAGAAATGCCTCCTGCACAACGTCAGCTGCGTCTTCGTAATCACCGGTCATCCGGTAAGCGATGTTGAACATTCTCTTCTGGTGTCTTCTCACAAGGACCTCGAAAGCGGCCGGTTCGCCGCCCTGGCACAAGGCAACGTACTGTGAATCCTCGTCCCTGTTTTCCGGTCGGCGTGCTTCTTCAGTATGAGACAGCCTCAGGGGCGACTTTGTTCCCTCCCTGAAGACCAGGTGTGCCATGCTGCGCCATATGATTGTAATAGTTTCCATCCAGCCACTCTGATATCGAGAGAATTCCCTGATGTTTTACAGCACTACGGGGCTGAATGCAAAGAAAAAAGAGGCCGGTGCATGGCGGGGAGGCGTTGAAATCTTAAGAGAATACCCGTTCCGTCCGATCATAATGTTTACCGGCGAAAGAGATCCTGCCGGAATAGCGATCGGTATGGTGACAGTGATAACTGATTTTGCGAAGAAGCTCGAGACGGTCATCAATTTCATCCCCCCCATTCCGGTAGTCATCATGGAACTCCTCCATGCGTTGGATGACGAGAATACGAATATGAACACCATCGCCAGGATCATAGCAAAAGATCCGCCCATGAGCATGAACGTCCTGAAAGTCGCCAATTCGGCCTTCTACCGCCTGGCCAACAAGGTGGCCACTGTTGACCACGCAGTAAGCATGCTCGGGGTAAAAGAGATAGGAATGATCTGCGTCTCCTGCGGAGCCTATCAGGCGCTTAAACCGCCTGCAGACGCAGGAACATTCGATCTTCAGGAATTCTGGAAACATTCCGTCGCGACGGGTGTCATCGCGAAAAAGATCTGCCGGGAGCTGGCCGTGGGGGACAGGAACACGATCTATTTCGGCGGCCTCCTTCACGATATCGGCAAGGTCGTCCTGGACCGTTTCGCCCACGAAGTGTACAGGATCGTCATGCAGGTAACCCATGAGGAATGCCTGCCGATGATCGATGCTGAGAAAAGGATCATCGGCGAATCGCACGACAGCATCGGCGGACTCATAATGGAGAGGTGGAGGTTCCCCGTTGTCCTCGTGGATGTGACACGATATCACCACAGTGTTTCCCGGTGCCCCGAACTGACCCGTCCTACTGTCGCCGTGTGCGCCCTCGCCGATGAGCTGGCGCGGATCAGGTGTTTTGGCTTCGGCGGTGATAAAAGCGGCATCGTTCTTACCGAGACGGAGGCCTTTCGTGTCCTGTCGGAGGTTTCCCCGGCCGCCTCCTCCGTCGATGTTTTCAGACTGATCTGCGATCTTGAAGCGGCGGACGATGAGATCGTCGAGATGGAACGGATCCTCACGGGATAAAGAATGTCCCCAGGTTTCGAATTCAACCCAAAACCTTCTTTACTCGTGCAAAACGGGATTTCGCGTGATATAATCGCCCTTAAATAACTCACAGGAGAGACACGCCATGGCGATCCGATCAGGAAGAATGGAGAGAGTCTTATTATGGTCCGGCAAATTTGTCGTGCTGGCCGCCCTCGTGTTTCTTTGCGCCTGCAACGTTTCCTATCTCGAAAAATTCGGGGAATTTGACACGGCTCAGGGAAACTACGAGGAAGCCCTGAAGGACTACAGCAAGGCCATCCGTTACAATCCGAGAAATCCGGAACCCCGTGCCGCGCGCGGCTATGTTTATCAGAAGATGGGAAGGCATGATGAGGCCATCGCTGATTATACGAAAGCGATCGAGCTCGATCCGACGGATGACGAGCTTTATCTTATTCGTGGTATCGCTTACTCGCTGAAGGGCAACGAAGACCAGGCCATAGTCGACTACTCGAAGGCCATAGAGATAGATTCGCGCAATGCCGATGCTTATTTTAACCGTGCCCAGGCATACGAAGCCAAAGGTAACGCCGAACAGGCGGTAAAAGACTACCAGGGCGCGGCCCGTCTCGGCAGCTCCCGTGCCCAGAGCGTGCTCACGGGCAGGAAGATAGCCTGGTAGCGACCGGCACCCGGGAGATTGTCTTTTATGGGTCCTATAAGTCGTATAGGACCCATTTTTTTCAAGGATTTTTCCGGAACTTTATCCAGCCTTCCGTTGTCTCACCGGAAAGAAATAGAAACGCGTAAGATCCCAAGGAGGTTGCCATGAAGTGTTTTTCTGTTTTTGTTGTCCTCTTCGTTGTACTATGCTCGGTTCTTTTTCTTCCGGGCCTTTCGCACACGCAGAAGGCGGAAGATGGGGGCGACAAGACGCTTTCCCCATATTTCTTCGTGAAAAGCGACGATCCAAAGCTTGACCAGCTGCCCCTCAAGTCCACATCCGCCGTTGCGAACATCTCGGGCGTCATTGCCGACGTAACGGTCACGCAGGTTTACAAGAACGAAGGCAAAAAAGCGCTCGA
>DNYO01000195.1 GCA_003506795.1 Deltaproteobacteria bacterium | reverse complement strand
CCCGACCATTCCGCCGTCGGCGTTTACAAGGACATTGAGGTCTTCGTGCCGCTCAAAGACCTCATCGACGTCGCCAGGGAACTGGGCAGGATCGATAAAGAGCTTGCCAAAATCGGTGAAGATAGTGAAAAATTAATGAAGAAGCTCGGCAACGAGGCGTTCCGCCAGAAAGCCCCTGCGGAGGTGATCGCCAAAAATGAAGCGCAGTACGGCGAACTGGCGGCAAAGAAAGAAAAACTCATGACGAGCAGAAAGGTCCTTGAAAACCTTTCGAGGTAGTTGATGCCTTTAAATTTTTCGATCATCGAGTCCTTCATTAACGAACATCAGGAGGACATGAAGAACAAGGCCATGCTGCGCCATGACCGCTACCGTATCCTGTCGGAGCTTGGCGAGACACTGCAGACCGTTCTGAAGGACTACGAGGTCTTCGAGACCGAGCTGAACGCTCTTGTCATCGAGACAATTCACAGCGCTACCTCTTACGAAACGCTTCTGGAATGCCATGAACGGGCTGTTTCGGGAGTGGAAAACTTCTTTCTCGAGGAAGATACAATAGTAGATGTCCACAATCTCTTCCGTATCATCAGGGACCGGATAGCCAACCGTGTCCTCGATCTTGTCGAAGAGGAGATGGTTGAGGAAGGACTGGGAAAACCTCCCGTGGAATACGTCTGGGCAGGCCTTGGCAGCGAAGGCCGCGATGAGCAGACGATGGTCACCGACCAGGACAACATGTTGATCTACGGCGAGCGCGATGATGATTTCGCGACACCCGCCCTCAGGCAGCGATACACCGGGATGACGGGCACAGCAGGAGGTCCCGTCTCTCCTGAAATCCTTGAACCGAAGAGGCTCCTCGACGGATATTTTGAGATATTTGCCCGGAAGGCCTCGGACAGACTGAACGAGGTCGGTTTTGAGAAGTGCAAGGGCGGCGTCATGCCCGTGAATGCACGTTGGAGGGGCTCGGTATCGGACTGGAAAAAGAGGATCGATGAGCGTATCACGTACAACAGGGGCATCTTCGAGCCGCTGGACATCATCATCCTCACCGACGCCCGGGCAGTGAAGGGCAACAACGCGCTGCTCGCCGGGTTCCTGGAATACTTCTTCGCCATGCTTACGAACAGCAAACACGTCATGAAGGAGTTCGTCCAGTCGGCGGTCCTCATGCCCAGCGCACTCACCTTCTTCGGTGGGTTCAAGGTTGAAAAAGAAGGCGAACATAAAGACAGATTCAATATAAAAGTGATGGGATGGTCACCGCTCATCCTGTCCGTCAGGATGCTTTCGTTGTCCAACGGAATATTCGAGACCAACACGCTCAAACGCATCGGTATCCTGAGAGAACGCAACATTATCAGGAAAGATATGGAGAATTCCCTGATCGACGCTTATTTCACTTTTGTCCGGTACAGGATAATCAACCAGATCAATTCCCGGGACGAGGGCGGCAAGAGCTCGAATTTTCTGCGGCCCGATATGCTGGGTCCCGACGAACAGGAAAAACTTCGCAGGGCCATGAAGTCCGTCGAAGCCTTTCAGAAGCTGATACAGGAAACGCTGCTCTTCGGACAGCCAATGTAATAAGGGGGTTATTTATGAAGGTTGTGGAGCTGATGAACAAGAACGTGGTAACCTGTCATCCGTCGGAAAAACTGAATATCATTCTCAACAAGCTCGAACTTTTCAAGATTGCGGGCATGCCCGTCGTCGACAAGGGCAAACTCGTCGGCATAATAAGTCAGAGCGATATCCTGAAGGGCCTGAAATCAGGCGCGATAGGTGATATATCCGTGGCTGATGTAATGACGGCAGACGTAATAACCGTATCACCCACAGAATCGGCAGTCCTCGTCGCGAAGATCATGATAGAAAAACACGTCAACAGGATACCGATCATGGACAACGAAAAGCTTGTGGGCATCGTCACACGGGGAGACATCATCAAGGCCGTGGCGGAGTGCGGATAGAACGGTTTCAGGTTTCAAAGATACTACGAAATGTACTTGTAAGGTGAAAGGAAGGAAAAGGCGGAAGAATATGAAGATTACACGAGAGACTGTTGAGTATGTGGCGCATCTTGGGAGGCTTGACCTCGATCCCCGGGAGATCGACGAATATACGGGCCAGATCGACAGCATCCTTCAGTATATGGATTCATTGAACGCCCTCGATACACAGGGTGTAGAACCGACGAGCCATGCCGTCCCCGTCGGCTGCGTCATGAGAGAGGATGTCGTCAGGGAATCCTTCACAGCGGAGGAATCGACAGGCAACGCCCCCGAACGGATCGACACTTTTTTCAAGGTGCCGCCGATCATTGAGGTGGAGTGAAAAGGGGTAATAGGTAATAGGTTATGGGTAATAGGAAAGACTTTTTAGGCTTTTCCCATAACCCATGACCCATAACCCATTACCCGGTATCTAAGGCTGATAGGTAATTAGGTTTTAAGGCTTTTCCCATTACCCATAACCCATTACCCATTACCTGATTCTAAGGAGATTAAACGTGGACATACTCGACTTGACGATAGTGCAACTCAGGGAGATGCTCCGGAAAAAAGAAATCACTTCCGTGGAATTGACGGAGTATTATCTCAATCGTATTAAAAAATATGACGGCGAAGTGCTCTCTTATCTGAGAACAACAGAGGACTACGCCATGGAGATGGCCAGAAGTGCCGACGAAAGGATCGGGCGCGGTGAAGATACCCCGCTTCTTGGGATTCCTCTCGGTATGAAGGACATTCTCTGTACGAAAGGCGTCGAGACCACCTGCGGTTCGAATATCCTCAAAGGGTTTGTACCCCCTTATGACGCGACGGTCATACGGAAGCTGAAGGAAGCCGGTTTTGTTCACCTGGGCCGACTCAACATGGATGAGTTCGCCATGGGATCATCGACGGAGAACTCGGCGTTTCAGACAACGAGAAACCCCTGGGACACGACGCGCATCCCCGGTGGTTCGAGCGGCGGATCGGCGGCGGCGGTAGCCTCCGGCCTTTGCACCTCGGCCCTTGGCACGGACACGGGCGGCTCCATCCGCCAACCCGCCGGCCTTTGCGGCGTAATCGGCATGAAGCCCACCTATGGCAGGGTGTCCCGCTACGGACTCGTGGCTTTTGCCTCCTCCCTTGACCAGATAGGCCCCTTCTCGCGCAATGTCAGCGATTGCGCCACCATGCTCGGCGTTATCGCCGGATACGACCCGATGGATTCCACATCCATCCCTGAACCCGTTCCGGACTATCAGTCCTTTTTGGGCAGGGATATAAAAGGGCTCAGGGTCGGCATACCAGCCGAGTATTCCGTTGAAGGCATGGAGGCTGACGTTAAGAAGACCTACGAAGATAACCTGCAGATACTCAAGGACCAGGGAGCGACCCTTGTCGACGTCTCCCTGCCCCATACGCAGTACGCAGTGGCCACCTACTACATCATCTGCACCGCTGAAGCGTCCTCGAACCTCGCACGGTATGATGGAGTAAAATACGGCCTTCGTGAAAACGGCAAAGACATAATCGACATGTACAAGAAGACGCGTTTCAAAGGCTTCGGCAAGGAGGTAAAGCGCAGGATCATACTCGGCACCTACGTCCTCTCCTCAGGTTACTACGACGCATATTATCGCAAGGCCGGCAAGGTACGCACGCTTATCCGCCGGGACTTCGATGCCGCGTTCACCTCCTGTGACCTCATCGTCACTCCCGTCTCCCCGACGACGGCTTTCAAGGTGGGCGAGCGCGTTGCGGACCCCTTGACCATGTATCTTTCAGACATCTTTACCATACCCGTTAACCTCGCAGGCCTGCCCGGGATCTCCATCCCCGGCGGCTTCGATGCAAAAGGTCTCCCCATCGGCCTGCAGATCATAGGCAGACCCCTGGACGAAGGGCGCATGCTCCAGGCGGCGCACGTCTTTGAGGCAGTAAAAAAAGCAGAGACAGTGCCGGGGCGTTTGAGAGTTTGACAGGGCTCGAGAGAGGAGCAAAGCGATCCCGCTTGAGGCGGGAGGCGTGAGATAAGTTCTTTAAAAGGTATATAATACTATGGATGCGAAACAGGCAAAAGGATTGCTGACTGCTTTGAAGAATATGGGTGTTGACGAGTATGCCTTTGCCGAAAAAAAAGGCCCTACTCTTGCTCACCTTAAGAAAACCGTACTGGCCTGCGAAAGATGCGATCTGGCGAAGACGCGAAAAACGGTCGTCTTCGGGGAAGGAAACCCGAAGGCTGATATCGTCTTTGTCGGTGAAGCGCCCGGCGAGGAAGAAGACAACCAGGGAAGGCCGTTCGTCGGCAGGGCAGGTAAACTCCTTGACCAGCTCATCGAACGCATCGGCGTGGATCGAAGCGATGTGTTCATCTGCAATGTCCTTAAATGCCGTCCGCCGGGAAACCGCGATCCCGAACCGCAGGAAGCGGCTTCCTGCAGGGAGTACCTTCTTGCACAGCTCGATATCATCCGCCCCCGGGTCATATGCACCCTCGGGCGCCACGCTTACAACACATTGCTGGAGGTAGATGCCCCCATCAGCCGTATCCGGGGTAAGATGACAACCTTTCGGGGAATACCTCTCCTGCCCACCTACCACCCTTCCTACCTCCTTCGCAGCCAGAGTAAGATAACGGACGCCTGGGAGGACATGGAAACGCTGAAGAAGATGCTTTAGAGACTATCTCGCGCCCTCCAATCCTTTGTCACCCCAAAGCGTGACAAAGGAAAGATAAAAACAGCTATAGCATAATCACTCTTTCTGCGACAGACAGATTCTGCGTTATTTCATATCATACCAACAACGTCTCTCCGGACCAGGCTCCCAGGAATCGACGGGCGGGGAGGAAAGATCCCTGCCGGTCAGAGGTCTCATAAACCAGTAAGGAGGCTTGCAATGAAACGAGCTTCGGCTGTCATGATTGGCGTGGCCCTCGTCTTTGCCCTTTTCAGCGTCGTACGGGCCGCGGGATTTACCTTTACCGCCCTCGATTATCCTGGGGCCGGACACACAGAGGCCTGGGGCATCAACAACTCCGGGCTTATCGTCGGATACTACGATCAAAACGCCGGGCAGGATTTTGAGCCCCATGGCTTCTTGCTGAAAGGCGCGGTATGGAGGAGCCTTGATTACCCGGGGGCTATCTGGACTTTCGGCCTCGGCATCAACGACCAGGGAACAGTTGTCGGAACCTACGTGAGTCCTGGTGGAGTCGCTTTCGGATACTCCCTGACGGGCACCACCTACAAGAATATCGCCTCCTATCCCACTGCTACCGAAACGTATGTGTATTCCATCAACAATTCGGGCACGGTCGTCGGATGGTTTTCCGGCTTCAGGCCTGATGTACCCCAGGGGCTTGGCGGATACTACGGGTTTTCCCTGACCGGAGGTGTGTATACCATGCTGGACTACCCTGACAGTCCCGGCATAGTCATTAACGCCTTAGGCATCAATGACGGCGGCATGATCGTCGGGCAGTGCCTCGATTTCGACGGAACCCATTGTTGTTCCCTGACGGGCGGCGCCCTTGCCTTCCATGAGCTTCCCGGCGCCCACGCCATAGTAGCCTGGGACGTCAACCAACCGGGTACGATCGTCGGTGAATACACGGATGCGGCGGGGACCCACGGCTTTGCGTTAAGCGGCGGCACCTGGACTACGATCGACTATCCGGGAGCATCGCAAACCGTCGTCCACGGAATAAACGACACGGGTTCGATTGTTGGGTCTTATGTCGACTCCACCGGCATCCACGGTTTTCTGGCTATCCCCGTTTCCGACCTCCTGTCCGTCTCCATCGACATCAGGCCCTGGAGCAAAAAGAACATGATCGATTACAGGAGCTACGGGCTCATACCGGTCGCGATTCTCAGCAGCCGTACATTCGATGCCTTTCAGACCGCCAACCTCGACAGGATCACCTTCGGGCATACGGGAAACGAAAACAGCATGGCCTTCTGCAGTCCCTGGGATTGGGATGTCAACGACGACGGTTATGGAGACCTCCTGTGCTTTTTCCGGACAAGCGCGGCAGGCTTCACATGCTCGGACACCGAAGGAACTCTCAAGGGCATGACCGACAACGGGACTGCCTTCGAGGGAAAGGAAACCATTGCGATCGTCCCCTGCAGGGCTGCGTCACGCTGACATGGGAGGAGGCCTCGCACCCTCCCCGGGGCGGTCCATGTTTCTATCTTGAAAAACCCCGCCTGATCCTGTAATATTGAGGACTTATTTAGATGGGGAGGGGTAGCGGATGAATTATATACTGGGGCCCATGAAGGTG
>DNYO01000101.1 GCA_003506795.1 Deltaproteobacteria bacterium | reverse complement strand
CCGTGCGGCTGTCATCGTTCACGAGGGGGATGATGCGATCCAGGGCGTCCCCGACATCGGCAACGGCACTGATGCGGCAGCGCTTTATCTTATCGATCTCCGAGGCATCGATATCTATGTGAATTATGGATGCGGAGGGACAGAATTCCTTGACCTTGCCGATTGCCCTGTCGTCAAAACGGGCCCCCAGGGCAATGAGGAGGTCGATCTCATCAAGGACGTAGTTCGTATAAGGGGCTCCGTGCATGCCGACCATTCCGAGATAAAAGGGATCGGCAGGGCTCATTGTTCCGAGCCCCATGAGCGTCACCACGACGGGAATGGAATTCTTGTGGGCCAGGAGGCGAAGGGAAGCGGCGGCCCCGGCGGCTGTTATACCTCCACCCGCGTATATGAGAGGCCTGCGTGCATCGTTTATCATGCGTGCGATCCTGCCTGCCAGATCGGGGTCCATCCCGTGATCGGGGGATGCCGGCGTCACTTCGGGCCAGGCATCGAATTCGACCTCCTGCAGCTGGACATCCTTCGGGACGTCNNGCCGTGATGAGGTTGGTTACGCCGGGCCCCGAGGTGGCAAGGCAAACGCCCGCCTTACCCGTCGAACGGGCCATCCCCTGGGCTATGAAACCTGCCCCTTGCTCATGCCTCGCAAGGACGTGGCGAATGCGGCTCCTGTAAAGGGCATTATAGATGGGGAGATTCGCTCCGCCGGGGATTCCGGCGACAATTCCGACCCCCTGTCTCTCCAATGCTTCGACGATCAATTCGGCACCGTTGCGTTTCATCGTATTCTCCTCGATATGGAATAAAAAAAGCCCCCGGCGGTTTGCACCGCCAGGGGCTCCAAAGCTCCTCTTTAAGGGTTTACCCTGGACCCGCCGGTGCAAGTAAATGCACCACGACTACGACGACTACGACGACGAGCGCAAGGGTATCGTTCAGTTTGCTGAGATTTGTTTCAGAGAGTTTTTTCATGGCCTCGTACATAGAAACTCCAGTTTATTATCGTATGGCGGCGATGTCAAGGGCAATTAGTCGAATCCCTGCGGTAAGCATGACGACACACTGGTGCGCAAAAGTGCTACAAAATAATTGTTGGTTCCGCGACAGACGTGAAGAAGCGTTTGCTGTATCATCTCTTGTAAATCCAGGGCCGTGCAGCCTGGAGCTGTGAGGATACCCATGAATACGTCAGCCGCTCGGAAATTTGTTGTTGCCTCCCCGGCCAGGGACCCGGAGACGCGGGTCCGCATGGGAGTCTGCTGCATAGTATTTTGGGCAGTGCTCGTGTTTGCGAATCTCTCCGATATCGCCTTTGCCGAGTCGTTATGCCCAGGTATTCACGTGAAGGTTCTGAACATTAGAAACAGCACCGGAACCGTAGCTTGCGCACTTTTCGAATCGTCGGTTGGTTTTCCTGCCGAGTATCTGAGCTCCGCAACCAATATCATGGTGATAAAAATTCGCCGTGCGCGGGCGCGTTGTGACTTTGAAGATATCGAGCCCGGAACGTATGCGCTTGCCGTCGTTCATGATGAAAATATGAATGGCAAACTTGACACTAACTGGCTGGGGATCCCAACGGAAGGCTACGGTTTTTCAAATGACGTAACAGCCTTGCTCGGTGCACCTTCGTTTTCTGCCGCCAGCTTCCTGTACAACGGGGAAAACCTGGATCTGACGATCAGCCTGCGTTACTGAATGCCCGTTGCATCAATTGCCGCCGCGAGGCAATGAACATGGTCGGATGGGTTCGAGGTCACGAGGCAATCTTCGCATGGCTGACCGCCGCATCAATCGTCGTCTTCGTTGCGTCCCTCATACTCGTGCCTTTTTTCATAGTTCGAATCCCCTCTGACTATTTCGCACGCGGAAAGGGTCATAGAAAGCTTTGGGCTGATCAGCATCCAGTGGTAAGAGGTGTGCTGATGGTTGCGAAGAACCTGCTCGGTTGCATCTTCATTGTGGCTGGAATCTTTATGTTGGTATTGCCGGGCCAGGGTTTGTTAACCATTCTCATCGGGATCATGTTTCTCAACTTCCGGGGCAAGTACGAACTTGAGAGGTGGATCGTCTCACGCCGGCCCGTGCTTCGATCTATCAACTGGATACGGCGTCACGCGGGGCGGGCACCTCTGGTTCTCGAAGCATAACAAAGCTTTCAAGGATGGTGACAACGGACTTTACAAATGTTAAGAGAAAGGCGGAACCTTTTCGAAGTATTGTTTGTCTCAGGTATTATGAACAAAAAAAACAAAAGTGCGGAGGAGCAAATGAAAAAGAGATTGGTAAAAGGAATCCTGGTGGCATTGACGATCGTAGCCCTCACCTGCGTTTGGAGCACCACGCATGCCCAGACAAAGCAAAGAGAAAAGGGGCCGGCTCTGCAGCAACTTGAGAGGGAGGCAGGCAAGAAAATCGAGGATGTCAAGGTCCCCGAGGTGCCAAAACCGACGCCGGTCAACACCAATCAGACAAACAGCGGAAACAAAAAGTAAACCGTTTGAAGTTCCGGGTTCCGGGTTTCAAGTTGTAAGGAAGAAGCTCATCTCTTACCTGGAACCTGAAACTCTGGAACTGTCTTTACCCGGTATCTTCGATTCGCAGGGTACGCCCGTCTGGCAAAGGCCGCAGGGTGTCGTATCAATATCAAAATTCCTGATGGAATATTCACGGCCTTGAATGGACGTATATGGCTGGCATATGCTCTTGTCATGCCCATCCTTCGATATGGCCCCCACCGGGCAGCGCTTGATGCAGGCGCCGCATGTTCCCTTTGCATAGAAGAGGCAATATTCGTGGCGGTCTTTGTAGGGTCTTGGCGTGGGCGGGATTTGAATTCGCGCCACGACTGATCCCAGGCGGACAGCTTTCCCGACGGGAGTGATAAGTCCGTCGCAAAGTCCGAATGTACCGAGGCCCGAAGCGTATGCCACATGGCGCTCGGACCAGGTAGATGCGATGCCGTGGCGCTGGGAGATCGTTTTTGTCCACAGCGTGCAGGCACCGGGGCATACCGCCTCGTACCCGTGTTCCCCGAGTACAGCGACCACGCGGGAGCCAAGCTTTATATTGAATGCCTCTCCATATAACCGCGACCTCGCCCAGCGTTCACAGGAAAACTTCTTTTCCCGTGCATGGTCGCGCTTTGTTTTTTTCGTCTGCGGGAGGACCCAGCTGATGACCGTCAACTCTTCGGGGACGACCTCAACCAGGGGATAGGTCATATGAAAGATATCGAAGGGCGTCCAGTAAAAATCACCAATGTCATCCTTAATCTGGCCATATATCGGATCATCACCGCGTGAAAATCCTGCAAGGGGTTTCCCGAACGCAGGCTCATTGTCGGCGTTGCAAAGGCTGTTCTCCGCCGTACGGGCATATTCCTTTATGACATCGATTATCCATGCCGACCGGTCTTGAGGTATTTCACGAACCATAGATTCCCTCCTCCCCGCAGGTTATCAAGCCTCATCGGACTTTCGAGTCTCCATTATAACACACGGGTCAAATTTTCTAAGGTGATGGGGTCGGTGGTTCTCTCATTTTCTGATTCTGAAAAGTAATATCATAGCGGACACAATAAACGCGATACAATTTCTTTTCGTCATTCCGGCGAAGGCCGGGTATCTTTGCTCGTGTAGCGACAACCAGGAGGGCCGAAAGATGCAGAAACAACCATATGTGTATATCCTTGCGAGTAGAAAGAACGGTACCCTTTATACAGGAGTAACCTCCGATCTCGCAAAGCGCGTATGGGAGCACAAGAACAACGTTGTTGAGGGTTTTACTAAACGACACGGAGTTCATATTCTCGTATGGTATGAACTCCATGAGACGATGGAATCGGCAATCATGAAGGAAAAAGTTATGAAAGGATGGAAAAGACGTTGGAAATTAAATGCCATAGAGATGACTAATCCCGAATGGAAGGATCTATATGACAATCTGTCATAACACCCGGGTTGGGATTCTGGCCCCAGGCGATTCTATCGAGTCTGTCTCTCCTGGATATGATGGCTGA
>DNYO01000151.1 GCA_003506795.1 Deltaproteobacteria bacterium | reverse complement strand
AAAGGCCCCGAAAATAGAGGTTTATACGAAGGAAAGACCTGAGCCGCCGCTTTGTCTTTCCGGTGACGATACCTACATCGCCATCGTCACCGACGATGACGTCGATGTCCCTTTGCCCCGCTTTACCCGCAACGACGTGAGTTCCATCGCCGGCTTCATAACCGATCGCATTGTGAAAAAGGATATTCCATGAACACAGGTGCCCGGTAAATGTCTCTCCACAAGGATGAAGCTATCGTTCTTTCAAAGCGCGCTTACGGCGAATCGGACAGGATCATTCATCTTTTCGCTCTCCACGCGGGAAAGGTGTCTGCCATCGCGAAGGGCGCCGGCAAGAGTCAAAAGCGATTCATGAACACCCTGGAACCCTTCAACCATATCGGTGTCGAATACTTTGAAAAACCGGGCCGCACAATGGTACGGATTGAGAATGCCGATCTGCTGGGAGCCAACAACGGAATCGAAACCAACATCCGCAGGGCATGCAGCGCCGCTTTTTTCGCCGAATTCGTCGACAGGCTTACAAAGGAAAGAGAGCCGCACGAGCCCCTTTTCACTACATTAAAAGAATTCATCGACCTTGCCCGGACGAGGGACCCCGCCTATCCCGATATTCTCCATTATCAATTGCTCATGCTCGATATCCTTGGATATCACCCCAATTTCGACACCTGCGTGTGCTGCGGAGCGCAGATGGAAGAGAGGCAAAGGCTCCACTTCTCCCGGGAACGCGGCGGCATCCTCTGCGGCGCATGCGCCAGATCGCTGCCGCACAAAAGATGCGCTGAAGGCCTTATACCGGGCTTCCTCGCGGCAAAGACCATGCGGGGCGGCTTCGCTGACACCTCCCTTGAACGCGAGGCCCAGGAGATAATGGAAGGCTTCATAATCTACCACATAGACGTAGACTTCAGGTCGTACAAGCTTTTGAAAAAGCTGGTGTTCTAAACGTGGTTTCGGGTTTCAGGGAACGGCAAAAACCTGCCGGGAGAAGGGTCCCTGTCCGCCTTTATGTCGTTCTTTTCTTCCTGAGGAGGATCGTGCTCCCCTCTGCCTGGGTATCATAGCGTTTCGATCGGGCGAGTTCCCTGAAAAGCTCCTCATCGGGTTGTTCCAGAATCATCACCATGGTTCCTTCCGGCTTCAGATAGGTCATTCCCCGTTTTATATAGGCCTTTGCAACCTCCGGGAGAGGGAAAGGGTCTTCCCATATGTGGGTCAGGGATGGCTGGACAAAGATGTAGTCAAAAGCTCCGTCGACGAGGAAGGGGAACTCGATTTCCAGGTGAAAGAAACCATTGCGCCTGGCGATGCGCTTTGCTTCGGCAAACCAGTCGCGGGATGTCAGCGAGTTCCAGGAATCACCTTCGGAGCCGAGCATGACGAGGGTTTCATGGATCCCTCTTTCGTCCACCGCCTTGCTGAAATAGGTGGCCGTAATGAGGTCCATCACGTCGCGTATCCGTCCGCAGTATACCGCCAGCCTTTCGGCAAGCTCCTCTCTTATCGCCATGTCCTCCCGTATCTTTTCCGAGAGGGAGAAATAGTGGCGGTACATCTTCCTGATATCGGCGAGGATATCGAGGGGGTTTTTCGAAAAGAGACCCATCTGGTTTTTCGTGTCCACGTGGGGTACTATGTCGGCAAGAGACATCCCGATCAGGGGATTGCCGAACCTGTGATTTACCGCATCGGTCCCATACCGGCCCTTCATCGCATACTGCAGGATATCGAAGGCGACATGAGATTTTTCGATACCGTAGAGCAGTTTCTGCAGGATGTACGGTTTGAGGGTCTTCTCATCCTCCCATTTTGCAATGAAGGTGCTCTTGTCGCGATAGGGCAGAATAAAAGAGAAATAAGCGATGCCATCGACGAGGTCCGATGTGATATTGCCGAAGCCGGGTGTCATGTCGAGGATCTTCAAGGAGAGCAGGTCGTCCTTTGCCATGTGCCCCGATCTTGTTCCGAAGAGTATCTTTTCCAGATCGATGGAGGGGCTTGCCCCCTTTTTATTGAGGAGATAGGAAGATATATCCGCCAGGTCGAAATCGTCGACAGTGTCGGCCGGCGTGGTTCTTTTGGCCACCCATACGTTATTGTCGCTGAGGTAATTCCTCGTTGTGGTAAAGACATCTTCCGCGAAAAGGTCCGAAAGCCCGCCGACAATCCTGGGGAAAACATCGGTTTTTCGCTTGAAGCCTGCGATGGCATTGCGCAATGACGCCTTCTTTTCCTTAAGGCGTCCTATGAGAGATTGACGCTCCCCCTCGTGAAGTTCGACGAGAGTTTTGGACAGGCCGTTCAGGGAAAAGATCTTGCAGAAAAGGTGAAGGGCGTCCCTGTCGTTCGTCTCGATGGCCTCTTCCAGGTCAATGGAAAACACCCTCGTTTCATAGGCGAGGGGTTTCTTCATCAACATCCATTGTTTACCGTTGGTGAGAATGCCCCAGGGCGTCTTCGTGTTCTTCAGGAAATAGAAAAGCTGGTAGAGAGGTATGCGGTTCTCGAAGGCAAGATAGAAGCCACTGACACCCTCCTCGAGATTACGCCCGAAACGCTTCAGCAGCAGAACCCCCAGCGTGTTCTCATAGTATTCGGGCGTTCCCCACAGGGGAGATGTCCGGTCCCGTTGTGTCTCTGTGGCGAAGAGGGCCACGTCGGGTCCTTTTATGGCGTCGTCGAAGTATTTCGGCTTCGACTCGTAGGCGTAACCCAGTATCTTGAGCACGGGCTTTATGAGGTGGATCTCGGTGTGTATCTCGCTGGCGAACTGCTTTATGTCCTGAAATTTTGCCAGTATTTCCAGGAGGGATACATAGACAAGATCTTCCTCGGGGAGGGCGAGGAGCTGTTGAAGTCCTCGACGGGATATGAGCGAGTTACGCACGATAGTTTTTTGCATAGGATAGAGAAAATAATAAAGGTTTGGAGCCGCTTAGTCAAGGAAAGGCGCGTCATTTTCATCTTTGTCGATATCCATATCCTGGATGCGTTTTATCTCTCTCAACTTCATGACAATGATAACGATAAGGCCGACAATGCCTATCCAGAAGAAAACGAGCGCCTGATAGATCGTATGGCGGTCGTAGGGGGCCGCGGGAAAGACCTCGATCTTCTGATCCGCGCCGAAAAGCGCGCCTGCATGGACGAGGAAGAGAACGACGATGAGAAGGATCCTGCGGACCATGTATACCCCTAGGTTAAGAAGCCTATTACCGTCATGACGGTGAAATAGACAAGATAGAAGATGCCGATCCAGGTGAACAGGCGACTTGGGCGCCCTGCCGCTGACCGTCTGTCAAAAAAGGGAATGAGGAAAAAGAATACTATGGCGGCGGAGATGATAATTATGGCGATGGTTTCTCCGTTGAGTCCCGCTATCTCGCCGGGAAAAAGTTTGAGTGTCTGGAAGAGAAAAAGGAAGTACCATTCAGGCTTGATATTTTCCGGCGCCGGGGCGAGCGGATCGGCTTTCACTCCGATCTGGGGCGGAAAGAGCGCTGCAAGGGTAACGACAACACCAAGGCAAATAAGCCACACGATGAGGTCTTTATAGAAAAGGTTCGGAAAGAACGGCTCCGGTTTGCGCTGCCGGTTCTGCTGCGAGAGGGGAACACTCATTCCGTGGAGCTGAACGAGGACTACGTGCAGCCCGGTGACTGCAATAGTGACAAGGGGAAGGATGGCTACATGGAAGGCGTAAAAACGTGTCAGCGTCTCACCCGTCACGTCGAGGTCACCACGCAGGAAACCCTTCACGAATCCCCCGATAAGGGGAAGATTCCCGGCGCCTCCCGTTGCCACCCTCACCGCCGCGAAGGCCCTCTCGTCCCAGAGCAGAAAATACCCGCTGAGGCCGAAGAAGATGGAGATGACAAGCATCACGAAACCGGTGACCCAGAGGAGCTCCCTGGGTTTCCGGTAGGCCTTGAGAAGGAGGGTGCTGAAAACGTGAACGAAGAGGACGGCGATCGCGAGCTGTGCCCCCCAGTGATGGAGCGAACGGAAGAGCCATCCCATGTTGAGCTTCGTCACGATGTCGATGATGCTTTTGTGGGCGTGTTCCGCCTGCGGGACATAGTAGAGGGCAAGCGCCATGCCCGTTATGAACTGAAATATAAAAAGGAAGAGGGTCAGCCCGCCTGCAAAATACCAGACATCCATACGATGGGAGGGGACGTATTTGTTCCGGATGAACCCCCGGAGCCCCTCGATGTCATACCGTTCGCCGACCCAGTCTTTAAGCCTTCGGCAACTCAACCTTCACTCCCTTTTTTGCTATGATAAGTTTGTCGTCCTCGATCGTAATGTCGAAGATCTCGAGGGGCTTCGGCGGAGGCCCCTCGATGTTCTTTCCATTCTCGTCGAACCAGCCCTTGTGGCAGGCGCAATAGAACTTCTTCACGTCAGGCCGGTAGGTTATGTTGCATTCCATGTGGGTGCAGACGCCCTTCAAGGCCTGAGTGGCGCCGTCATCCTTTTTGAAGAAAAGACCGAGTTTGCCTCCCCAGGCGAAGGGTTTGACAGAGTTTACCGGGATGTCGAGGAAGTCGCCTTTGTTAAGAATTACAAAATCAGGTTCTTTTCCCAGTGTCGGGAAGATGAACCTGAGAAGGGCATATGCGCTCCCCGCCGCCAGGGCGGCAAGCCAGCCCCCGAAGAGGGTGTTGAGGAACGTCCTGCGCGTCACCAGTGAATAGTCGAGCTTCATTTCTTTATCCCGAACAGTCTTCTTGCCTTTTTCCCGACAAGGGCCTTCCTCAGGCCCACGATGGAATCGGTGGGTCGCACGTCCTTTGGGCAGGCCTCTATGCACTTGAGGACCGTGTCGCAGCCCCATACGCCCCGTTCATTGTTCACATCATCCAGCAAAATGTCGGGCCGTTCGTCACGCGAGTCGAGGACAAAGCGTTCCAGCTTGGCAAGCGCCGCTGGACCCAGGTATTCCGGGTCGCGGGCGATAACGGGACATGCCCCGTAGCAGGAGGCGCAGAGAATACAGTTGATGAACTGGTCAATGCGGCTTCTTTCCTCTTCGCTCTGCGCGATCTCTTTCTCCGGATCGGTGCTTTTGCGGATGAGCCAGGGTTTAACCGTCTCGTACATTTTCCAGAAGGGCGTCATGTCGACCACGAGGTCCTTGACGATCTCCATGTTGGGAAGCGGTTCCAGGATGATGGTATTCGTGCCGAAGGATGCCGCCTGTGTTCGACACGCGAGGTCGATCCTGCCGTTGATTACCATTGCACATGACCCGCACACAGCGGACCTGCAGGACGAGCGGAAGGAGAGCGTGCCGTCGATCTCATCGCGGATCCTGTTCAAGACCCCGAGCACCGTGAGCCCGGGGATGACCTTCACCCGGTATGTCTGAAACCGCGGCGTGTCGTCCGGCTTTTTCCTGTCGGTTCGCAGTATCTTGAACGTATATGCCGAAGCGGTTATCAATAGACCCTCTCCATCGGCTTGTAGCGGGTAATGGAAACGTCCCGGAAAGAGATACCGGGGTTTGTGTCGTCGGCCACGCGGGCGATGGTGTGTTTGAGCCATTTCTCGTCGTTGCGTTTCGGGAAATCCGTGCGGAAATGGGCTCCCCTGCTCTCTTCCCTGAGGGATGCGCCGAGGGTTATCGTATGTGCGACCTCGAGCATGTATTCGAGCTCGATGGCGTTCATGAGTTCGTAGTTCATGTGTCTCGACGGCGATGACACGCCCACGTTGCGGTATCGTTCCTTGATGCGTCCGATCTCTTCGAGGGCCTTTTCCGTCTCTGTCCGCTGTCTGAAGATGCCCACGTTGGCGCTCATCGTCCTTGCAAGTTCACCGTGAAGGACAAA
>DNYO01000095.1 GCA_003506795.1 Deltaproteobacteria bacterium | reverse complement strand
CATGCCCCCCGAGGCGGCATCCAACTGGCGCAGGACGGACTGCGAGGCGCTTGAGGCCGCCCGCGTAGTGGTCAACAAAGAGGAAATAGGAGACAAAACCTATGAAGTATTGAAATTCCCCGTGGAGATCGCCAGGGGAAAGGTGGGTGTCGGCGGCTTCGTCCGCGATATCACCGAGCGCACCAGGGCGGAAGAGGCCCTGAGGAAGAGCGAAGAACGATTCCGCAGGTACTTCGAAGTGCCCCTTATTGGTGTCTGCATAGTAGCACCTGAAGGACAATGGCTTGAAGTCAATGACAAGTTCTGTTACATGGTGGGTTTTTCACGGGAGGAACTCCTGCGGATGAGGTGGCACGACCTAACTCCCGCCGAGGATCTTCCTTCAGAGCTGGAAGCTTACCGATCGTTCCTGGAGGATATCCACACATTGGTCAATACGCGGGAAAAACGGTATCGTAGAAAAGATGGAGGCATCATCGATGTCATCATCTCAACCCATTGTGTCCTTAAGGAAAATGGTTCGCCCGATTACCTGATGTGCGTCCTTCAAGACATAACGGAACGCAAAAAAGCGGAACGTCAGGTCATTGAATCGGAACAGTCGCTGAGGGCCATCCTTGCCGCCTCTCCCATCGGCATCGGCCGTGTACGGGACAGGGTCTTCGAGTGGGTAAACGAAGCAATGTGCGATATCACAGGATACACCGTTGACGAGCTTACCGGTAGAAGCAGCCGCATCCTGTATGAGGATGACGGCGCGTATGAACGGATTGGTGAGGAGCTCTACCGCGACGGGCAGGTGGAAACAAAGTGGGTCAAGAAGGATGGGGAAGTGCGCGACATCCTGCTCCAGGTATCCCCCGCCGACAGTCATGCCTATATCTATACCGCTTCCGACATAACCCGGCTGAAGCTCGCGGAAAAGGCCCTCCGGGAAAGCGAAGAACGCTGGGAGTTCGCCCTGGAGGGAGCCGGGGATGGTCTGTGGGACTGGGATGCGCTGACGGGAAAGGTCTATTTTTCCCGGCAATGGAAGGAAATGCTCGGTTTTGCCGAAGATGAGATCGGCGATTCCATCGGTGAATGGGACCGGCGCATCCATCCCGATGACAGGGACGATGTTTATTTGAAACTGCACAGGCATTTTGAGGGCACGTCATCGGTATATATCAGCCAACACCGTTTACTGTGCAAGAATGGCACCTACAAGTGGATTCTCGACAGAGGCAAGGTCATCACCCGGACCGGGGACGGCAAGCCGCTGCGGGCCATCGGAACGCACACGGATATTACCGGGCATAAAAAAACGGAAGAGCGGCTTCGCCTCGATGAATCCAGAACCGAAGCTCTGCTCAGGATCAATCAGATGGCAAATCGGCCCCTTGCCGAGATAACCGGTTTTACCCTCGAAGAATCCATCAGGCTCACGGGCAGCACCCTGGGTTATCTTGCCTTTCTTAACGACGACGAATCGGTTCTCACCATGCATTCGTGGTCCAGAAAAGCCATGGAAGACTGCATGGTCGGAAACAAGCCCATAAACTATCCCCTGGAGACTACGGGTATCTGGGGGGATCCCGTGCGGCTGCGCAGGCCTGTGATCACGAATGATTATGATGCACCGGATATCGCCAGAAAAGGTTTCCCGGAAGGCCACGTAAAGGTAAAGCGTCACCTTGGGGTGCCCGTCTTCGATGGGGAGAGGATCGTCGCCATCGTGGGAGTCGGCAACAAGCAAGAAGGGTATACCGAAACGGATATCAATCAGGTAACTCTCATGACCCAGGGTATGGTGAGACTTTTGAAGCAAAAGACCGCCCAGGAGGCTTTGAGCATCTCCGAGGCGCGATTGAGGGCGATCCTTGACAGCGCAAAGGATACAATATTCATCAAGGACAGGGACCTTAATTACGTCGTTGCCAACCGGGCCATGTCGGAGCTTTTCGGCATTCCGCTGGAAAAGATAGTGGGCGGATCAGACCAGAATCTCTTCCCCCCGGACATGGTTGAGCATATCGGGCAGATTGACAGCCGGGTGCTCCATGGGGAGACGATCGAAGAAGAACTGGCACGACCAATACGCGACATGGACCGTATCTTTCATACAATCAAGGCTCCCTTGAGAAATGACGCCGGCGAAATAACGGGCCTGTGCGGCATCGCCCGCGACGTCACTGAGCGCAAGCATCTTGAATCGCAGCTCCTTCAATCCCAGAAGATGGAGGCCGTAGGCACCCTTGCCGGTGGTGTGGCGCACGACTTCAATAACCTTCTCAGTGCTATCATGGGATACGCAAGCCTGCTTCAGATGAAGATGGACAAAGACAACCCGCTTTTTGCCTATGCTTCACACATACTGACGTCATCGGAGAAGGCGGCGACGCTCACTCAGAGCCTGCTGGCTTTCAGCAGGAAGCAGGTAATCAACCTCAGACCTGTCGTGATAAACGACACGATTGAAAAGGTCCATCGCCTCCTGGAGCGCCTCATACCGGAAGACGTGGAGTTCAGGATCGCAAGAAGCAGTGAACGGCTTATCGCCATGGCCGACCCCGGACAGCTCGATCAGGTCATCATGAATCTTGTCACGAATGCCCGCGACGCCATGCCCCGCGGCGGGAAGCTGACGATCGCTATCGAGCGCGTCACTGTCGGCAGCGATTTCATCGCCGCCCAGGGTTACGGCAAGCCGGGAGAATACGCGGTGATCGCCATTTCCGATACCGGGATCGGCATGGACAGAAAAACAGTGGAAAAGATCTTCGAGCCTTTCTTTACCACCAAAGGTGTGGGAAGGGGAACGGGCCTCGGGCTTGCCATCGTCTACGGCATCATCAAGCAGCACAACGGCTATATCGATGTCAGAAGCCGCCCGGGGGAAGGAAGTGTCTTTTCCGTATACCTTCCTCTCGTGTGGCTCGAACCGGCAGACGAAGAAGCGCCTGTACGCATAAAAGGCGGTACCGAGACAATCCTCATCGCGGAAGACAACACCGAACTGTGCAAGCTCTCGGTGAGCGTCCTGGAGGACCATGGCTACACGGTCCTTGCGGCAACGGACGGCTCGAGGGCCGTTGAAACCTTCCGAGAACACAAGGGCGCTATTTCCCTTGTCATCCTCGATGTGGTCATGCCCAAAATGAACGGCAAAGAGGCCTTCGACGCCATACGCAAACTCGACCCCTCAATAAAGGTCATCTATACAAGCGGATATACCGACGACATCCTCGAAGAAAAAGGCGTGGCGAACAAGAAATATGACTTCCTGGGAAAACCAATCACCCCGGGCACGCTGCTTGCAAAAATCCGGGAAGTACTGGACAGGCAGTAACGGCAGAAAGAATAAAAGACTGTCTCACGCCCGCTTTACCCCCTTTGGGGGTTCGCTGGAGGCATAAAAGAGAGGCTGGGGAGGAAGACAAAGACTTTCCGGGAATTTGAGAA
>DNYO01000201.1 GCA_003506795.1 Deltaproteobacteria bacterium | reverse complement strand
AGTACCGGAAAGCTGGTGCGGGGTTCGGACATTGACCTCGTTGTCGTTGTTGATGACGATCTGCCCGAAAGCTGCATCAGGGGCCTCGATGAACTGATATATCGCAAGAAGTACCGGATGCTGATTGACCCCGCCGTAAACGAAGAGATCGACTACAAGATAAAAAGAGTGGCACTCATACGGGAGCAGGCGTCGTTTGATGATTTCAAACGTATGGTTGCCATCAAGATACTCGGGGAAGGATTGCTGCTTTATGGAAGCGAGAGTCTTTACGGCACCGTCAGGGCGATACTGGAGGAAAGGGACCTGTCCGGAAAACTGGACGACCTGGAAAGCCTCGCGAGATCCTTCAGGGACAGGGCCGAGGAATTGATAATGAATGACAGCGTTGACAGGGAAAAGATAAAGAAAATGCACCTCTTCTATTCCACGGAAGAGTACGAGGAATTTGAATGATCAAAAACATGTTGATAGGCATCGATGTCGGAGGTACGTATACCGACGGGGTACTCTTCCGTGAGGGATCCGTGCTCCACAGCGTCAAGCATCCCACCGATGAAAACGATCTCGAGGGAACCCTTCTTCTCGTGCTCGACGAACTTCTCACCCATGCCGAGGCAAAAGATATACAAAGGATAGTCCTGAGCACTACCCTGGTGACAAACCTCCTCGCCACGGGAAGAGGGGAGCGCACGGCGCTCCTGCTTCTGCCGGGGAGCGGTCTGCCCTTTTCCGCTTACCGGATCAGTCCCGACACGTGGTTTCTGAAGGGCGGGATCGATTTTCGCGGCAGGCAGATAGAGGCGACCGACACGAGGCAGATCGAAGAGGCGCTTCGGAAAATCCACGATTCGGGCATAGAGAGGGTCGCCGTAGCGGGAAAATTCTCCAACAGAAACGACGCCCACGAAAAAGCCGTCAAAGAGCTGGCGAAGTCCCGGTATCCCCACATGGATGTCTGCACCAGCAACGAGATATCCGGACGGCTCAATTTTCCGCGCCGCGCCGTTACCTGCTACTACACGGCGATGACCATACGGGAATGGAACCGTTTCGCCGACGGGATCGAGGCTGCGATAGCCGCGAGGGCGCCAGGGGTCGACGTGCATATATTGAAGGCCGATGGCGGGACGACCACCCTTGAGGCCAGCCGCGCGCGTCCCTGCGAGACCGTTTTTTCGGGCCCTGCGGCGAGCACCATGGGAACCCTGGCCTTGAGCCGCGAGTCATTGAATGCCGTCTCCGTCGATATCGGGGGAACAACCTCGGACATCAGCCTTCTTATCGAGGGCAAACCCCTGTACGCCTCACGGGGGGCCCTGATCGGGGGTCATCTGACGCACATCCATTCATTTGCCGTAAGATCCATAGCCATCGGCGGAGACAGCAGGGTCTACGAAGAGTCCGGGAAGCTTAAGGTCGGCCCGACGCGTCTTGGGCCGGCGGCTTGTTTCGGCGGAGAGGTGCCCACGGTGACGGATGCCTTCAACCTCCTTAGCGGCTTGAACCTCGGCGATCCGAAGGCCTCGCGGGCAAAGCTCGAACCGGTGGCTTTCAGCATCGGCGAATCCGTTGAGGGCCTTTGCCGGAAGGTCGCCGATCATGTGATCGGTACATTGGACAGAAACATCGAGGAGATGTTCGGCCTCTGGGAAGATGAACCCGCCTACAAGGTATGGGAGGTGGTGAACCGAAGGAAATTCGAGCTCCACCAGGTGATCGGCATCGGCGCCGCGGCGCCCGCCATAGTTCCTATGCTGGCGGACAAAATGGGCGTCGGTCACTTTCTGCACCGTTATTCTCCCGTCGCCAACGCCCTGGGTGCCGCCGTGGCGCGGCCCACCCTGGCGGTGGAGGTCCACGTGGACACCCAGAGGCGCTTCTATACCGCGTCGCCCGGAGGGCTGAGCGGCACCGTTGATAAACGTACCTACCAGCTCGAGGATGCGAGGAGACTGGCCCGGCAGTGTCTTGAAGAGCTGTGCCGCCAGAGGGGGCTTTCGGATTACGCCGATGAGGCCCATGTCTATCTCGAGGAGCAGTTCAATGTCATCCGGGGTTGGGAGCAGGAGGGGAAGCTCTTTGACGTGGGGATACAGGTCGCCCCGGGGTTCATTCATGAATACAAGGGGGTGGCTTAAGTGAAACCTACAGGTGTTATCTTCTTTCCCGCCTTCGACTGGGCGATAAGCCCCACTCATCCCGAAAGGGAGGAAAGGCTCCTCTACACGCGCGACCAGATCTTTGAAGAAGGCATCATGGACATGCCTGAGGTCAGGGAGTATCACCCGCGCCTCGCCACGGTGAGAGATATATCACGCGTCCACTTTTGCGTTCCCGACGTGGAAAGCCGTGTTACAGAGGCCCACATGGTCTCGGCGGGATGCGCCATGGTGATGGCCGACGCCTTCGCCCAGAAGGAGGTCAAGAACGCATTCGCAATAATCCGGCCCCCCGGTCACCACGCCATGACCGTGGTCCACGGCAACCGGGGTTTCTGCGACATCAACAATGAGGCTGTCATGGTTGAATACCTCCGCCGCACCTATGGCATCCGGCGCCTCGCAATCGTCGACACCGACGTCCACCA
>DNYO01000137.1 GCA_003506795.1 Deltaproteobacteria bacterium | reverse complement strand
CTGAAGCTTTTCTCTTTCCCGGAGAAGCTCTTCTTCGGCCCGTTTGCGCTCCGTGATGTCCCGTATCGCAGCGAGGTGCGACCTTCGTCCGTTCCACGTCAAATGGGTTGCCCTGATGTCGACGGCGAAGACAGTGCCGTCCTTTTTCCGGTGATAACGGAGCGGAACCGTGCTGAGTTCTTTCCGCGTGGCGTCTCTTGTCTGTTCCGGTTCGGCCGAGAGGTCCCTGTTCTTCCTCTCAAGGAGTTCTTCCCTGGTGTATCCGTAGAGCAAGGATGCCGCATTGTTGGCCTCAAGGATCCGGCCCGTCTCGTTGTCGATGAGAAAGATCGCATCGGATTCGAGATCGAAAAGCTGGCGGTATTTTTCCTCCGCCCGGCTGAGGGCCTCCTGCGCCCTTTTGCGCTCCGTAACATCCCGTGACAATCCATATATGCCGGACGGAACTCCCCTCTCGTCGCGAACGAAAGACAGCCGCGTCTCCAGGCACCTGACGGACCCATCCTTGTGATAATAGTAGAGATCAAGAGAAATAGACCTGTCGGGGTCTCCTTCCGGGTCGTTCTCGAGCTCGCCGACCAGCATTTCCGCAGTCGTCGCCAGCGTCTCCGGGGTAAGCTGGTCTATAAGGGATTGCTGCATCCGCTCCTCAATGGTAAAGCCCAGCACCTTTTCTATGGACGGGCTTACGTAGGTGGTGTTCATCTCAAGGTCGGTTGTCCAGACTATGTCGTTCATGCTCTCCGTGAGGTACTTGTACTTCTCCTCACTCTTCCTGAGCGCCTCCTCGGACTCTCTTCTGTCGGTGATGTCCACGGCCAGTTCGTAACGGACGATACGCCCGTCGGCCCAGATGATCGCCCGGTCCAGGCACCGGTACCAGCGCAAGCTGGTCTCGTTTTGGAAATCCCATACGAAGTTCTTGCCGAGATTCTCCCCGAGAATCTTATCATTCGTGCAGAACGGACAGGGCGCGCTGCGATTTTGCAGGTACTCGTAACACTTTTTCCGCCCCGGTTCACCCCGGGGCTCGACCAGCGCCCGGTTGCAGTAGAGCAATTCGTAGCTCTCGGGATCGCAAACGTAGATGGGGTAGGGATGGGCGTCAAGAACCGACAGGAGGTTCAGGTCGTTCGCCCCTGCCGACTCGCCGGTTTCGTTGCCCCCGGTTTTCGACCTCTCCAGTTCCCGGATTCTCTTCTTCAGCACCGCCATCTCTTCGATGAGTTCGCGGTCGCTTCCGGATGGGTCTTTCATCTCGCCTTCCTGTGGCAGTGGGCATTGCCGGGACAGATCACGGCACTCATGATACTATCGTACAGATGCGGGTGTGTCAAACTCGAAGACGCATGCAAATGATTGCCTCCACCAAGACGGGGATCTAACAGCACAGCGTGTGCTCCGTAGGTATTATCGGCCTATTCCCCCGGAAGGCTTAGGAAAACCCGCAGCCCATCTTGCCCGGGTGCTTGACGGGACCCCGCGGATCACATAACATTTGCCCTCACGCCCGTTCTCCTCCGGCTTCGCTCAAGCTCGCAGGGTGGGGTTGGGGGGTGTGGAGATAGTCATAAGCGAAAAGCGGAATCGAAAATGCCCCTTAATCCCGGGAGGCTCCGGGATTAAGGGGCAGTCTTTTCTCTCGTGTATTTCTCCCCCGTTAGCTATGGGGTAAAGGCGAGGCCGCCTCTTTCTTTTACTTGCCGGCCGGGTTCGCCATTCTTCCCATGAAGAGAATCGTGCCGGTTTCGTTGTCCCTGATCATGAAAAAGAAGGGGTGGTCGGCACGGAAAACCGGCTCGCGCATGGGCATTGACTTCGTTACCATTTCGACGGCAGTCGCCGCGGCGGCTTCGGTTCCTTCCTCGTTGACCTCCACGAAGGCCTTGTGCTTGATCTGTCCGATCCACAGCATTCCTTTCTGCCATCCCATGCCGGTGAAATCAGCCGCCGGTGAGAATGCATCCGTCATTCCCATTTTTTGAAAGGGGGAAACCAGATCATACCCCGATTCGAGCTTGAATTTCGGAAGATAGACGGAAACCTTCCTGTCCGGCTGCCGGTCGAGCTTTGAGAGCCATCCGCCGAGATTCCCGGCGGTCAGTTGTTGTTCGACGGCGGGCAGACCATCCACGCTTTTCGGAAGCAGGACGACCATGGAGAGGGCCTTGCCTTTGTAAGGGAGCGAGATGGCCTGAAAGATCTCTGACTCGAGGAGTTTATAGGTGTCCTTGCGGTACATGAGGGGCACTTTCACCTGCACGTTTGCCGAAAGGCTGAAAGGGGCATCATGGGTGCTCTTTGTATCGAACTGTATCTCCCAGGCACCCTTGAAATAGATGGCGTTGAGAATGACACAGACTGAATTGGCGGAAAGCTGCTCCAGTATCTTGTCGATCTTTCCTTCTGTTTTCTGCTTCACCCAGCCGTTTATCTTCTCCAGGCCTCCTCCGAAGATCTCGGCATCATAGTAATTCTTCAGGATATCTTTGTAGCCGCTGCTGACGTTTGATCCCGTCAGGACAAGCGCATTGGCGATATTCAGCTTCTGGCCCGATTTCTGCGCGGTGCCCATCAATTCCTTGTTCAGTCCCTTGAAGGCTGAATTCAATGCGGCCTGTTCCAGCTGAAAATGAAGCGCTTTCTTCATCTGGTCGGCCGTATTCCCCCGCGCGCCCGCGTAGGTCATACCGAGGGCCGAGGAGATGCTGTAGGGCGAAAAGAAAAGATTGCCTTCATTCGCACCAAGTTCGCGATATAATTGTACCGCCAGGGCGGTATTGCCGCTCGCAACACTATTGTGCGATGACAAACCTGCGGGGGAAGCCTCAGTCGACCCGGTAAGGGGCACCGACGCCACGGCAAGCAACAGAACGGCAGACAATACCAGTAACAAACGGTTCATTCTTCTCTCCTTTCAGATATGTTGTACACGATTTTCATCCTCTTTGTCTTCTGCAATTGTTGGACAAACGGGCATCCGGGAAAGTTCCCCGCCATCCATGCGGCGCGGGTTGTGCCGTATGACTCTCGCCGTGGTGATCCGCAAGAAGCTTTCTTCGATTGAAGAGCGCCCCGCGCCATGCCGCTTATTAGCTGAAATTACAGGACAATACAGCAAAAGAGGGTTCTTTTGAAACCTTTCGACTGAGAGATCCGGCGGGACCTCCAGACCGCGCCATTCCGGGAGCTTGTTTTCTAACCCTTTGTTATTGTAATAAATATCTTGACAAGGACGCACTATATGCTTAAGCTTGTATGAATGTCAGACAGTAAACGGCGTGATGGCGAAAGGCGTTGCCCTGTTTGAAATATAGAATTGAAGGAAATGGTTCAGAATGGAAAAAAAGCCGGTTTATTTCAATCCGATTAAAAACAGGAGAACTTTTGATGAGATCTCCACGGAAATAAAGAAAATGATCATCGAAGGGATCTTCAAGCCCGGAGACAAGCTGCCCTCGGAGTCGGAAATAGCGAGACAGTTCAATGTAGGCAGGCAGACGGTTCGCGAAGCGTTGCGATTGCTCGAACTATCGGGTTTCCTGAGGGTCCATAAGGGCGGCGGCGGCGGTTCGATCATTACGAATACGATTCTCGACACCATAAGCAAGTCCCTGCTGGATGCCGTCCTGATGAAGAACATCTCGGTCGCCGAACTCACCCGTGCCCGCAGCGATATCGAAAAGCTGGTGATCTCCCAGGCAGTCGAAAACGCGACCGAGGAAGACATCTCCATATTAAATGAGAATATCAGTAAAGGCAGCAAGAAGATAGCGCGCGGAGTCCAGGCCTTCGAGGAGAATATCGGTTTCCACATACTCCTCGCCAAGACATCGAAGAATGGCGTCTTCACGATAGTCGTCGAATCGATCATGGCGATCGTCGCCGATTTCTTGAGCCGTATCCCCCAAACGCTCGAGATATCCACCAGAATTATGGGGGAACACAAACAGATGGTGGATGCCATCGTGGAACGCGACAAGGAACGGGCCATCAAACTTATGGACGCACATCTCGGCTTTGTAGACGTCAGATTCAAGTCTTCCTTCGAAGAGATAGCCGGGCAGAAAAAAATCCATAGAGAGAGCAAATCGGCACTACAAAGCGAGGCTACCAGGACCTGAAGGTCCTTTTACCTTAAACTTCATACCCTTGCCGGTCGCCGGAGTCATCTGCCGGCACTTCACATCACATCTTCTTCAATCCCCTTGATTGCCCTGAATGGAAAATGAGAAATGTAGATTTTTTACCAGTTTTTTCTTGACAGAAAAAATTCAAATGTTCTATCGTATGACTGTCTGACAATCCGATGATTATACGTAGCACCAGAGACAGGGATACATGAACTTTGAGAGCGAGAAAGAGTTGGAAGCTCGAAGTCAAAACTTTAAGGAGGAGTTATTATGGTATTGAAAGGTGCATCCATCCTGTTTGCGGCCGTTCTGCTGTTCTTTGCGATGATCGCGGGGTCTCAGGCGGCCAATGAACTGATTCCGCTTTATACGCTCCCTGCCGGGGGAACGGTCTATGTTCTCGGTGCGGGTATCGTAAATGTGAGCAACAAAAATATGCCCGATATCAAGCTCGTTCAACAGGCAGGATCGGGCACCCTCGACATCACACGAAAAATGATGCAAAAAGACGCACAGAAAAAGGAATCCTTTGGTATCTTTGCCACCGTGGATGCCTTCAACGCCTACAAGGGGAATAACGAGTATGCCCGCAAACCCTTTGCCAATCTGCGCGCCGTTACCTTTATCAACAGCACCGAGCTGTATCTTGTCGTCCGTGCCGACTCGCCGATCAAATCGTATAAAGACTGCAAAAGCAAGAGAATCGGGATTGGCGCCGCGGGAAGCACGGTGTCCAACACCGCCCTCTTTCTGCTGGAACAGCACGGCGTGGCGAAGAACGCTTTCAAGGCGCAATACTATTCATACCGGGAGGTCGTGGAGGGAATTCAGGACAACAGCCTTGACGGCGGTTTCCTTGCGGGAGGATTTCCCATAGCCGCCTACACCGAACTTTCAACAAACTTCAATGTTCGCATAGTACCCGTGGATGAAGCCATCCTGAAAAAGCTCACCGATTATCCCTATTACTACCGTACGGTCGTCAAGGCCAAATCCTATAAGGGCGTCGACAAGGACGTCCCGGTGATGGGATTCTCCGTCGCCCTCCATACGAATGCAAACGCAAGTCCGGACCTGGTGTACAAAGTGATAAAGAATCTCTTTGAACATAAAACCGATTATTATGCCATCCACTCTTCCGCAAAAGAACTCACCGTCCAGAATGTACAAAAGGGGATCGCCATACCTTTTCATCCGGGAGCGGAAAAGTACCTGAAAGAGATAGGAGCACTCAAGAAATAACTTCATGCTGGAGGAGTCCATGGCTGATCTGAGTGGTGCGAAGAATGCACCTGCTAGCGTCCCAGGTAAATCTTTACGAAGTGTAATAATATTCGTCGCCGCCGTTGCGATGACAGCTTTCCAGCTCTATACGGCGGGTGTCCGTCCCTTTCCCGGCGTCATCCAGCGTATCGTGCACCTTGTCTTTGTCATGATACTGGTTTTTCTCATGTTTCCTTTGAAATCCAGGAGTGACGATGCCGAAGAGACCAAGGTTGCCGTCGAAAACCGGCCTTTATCGTGGATCGATGTAATCCTGGTACTTGTCTCGTTATTCATAGGCGTCTATGTCTTTGTCGAATACGAGGCATTGAGCTTCAGAACGGGTATGCCGAATATGCTGGATTCTTTTACCAGTCTCGTGGGCATACTGCTTGTTCTTGAGGCAACACGGAGGATGATCGGGTGGCCCTTCATCATCATCTGCCTGGTGGGGTTTGTTTACGTCGCCTTCGGGCAGTACCTTCCTTCCGCCATATCGCACACGGGATTCAGTTTTGAAGAGACGATCAACTTCAATTTTTTCAGCACGGAGGGTATCCTTGGCCTGCCGTTGGGTGTCTCCTCGACCACTATTGCATGCTTCATCATTTTCGGGGCTTTTCTCAGCGTATCAGGGGCGGGATCGCTTTTTATCGACCTGGGCCTTGCCCTTTTCGGCAGATTTCGCGGGGGACCGGCAAAGGCGGCCATCCTGGGATGCTGCCTCTTCGGCATGATCACGGGAAGCCAGGTGGCGGCCGTGGCGGCCGTGGGTGTTTTCACCATCCCCCTGATGATACGCTCCGGTTACCAACCCATGACAGCGGCATCCATAACGGCGTTGGCGGGAACGGGCGGAATGCTCGTGCCCCCCGTCATGGGGGCCGTTGCCTTCATAATTCCGGATATGATAGGCGGCACCTATTGGGATGTATGCCGGGCGGAGCTCATCCCCGGACTTTTCTTTTACGTAACGGTCTACATGTTGGTGGAACTTCAGTCGGCCAAGCTTGGGCTCAAGGGTTTGCCCAAGTCGGAGCTGCCGAATATAGGTAAACTTCTTAAAGAACGCGGTTACATGATTCTCCCGATCATTGTCCTTCTCCTTGCCATTGCCGTTGTGAAGCTGTCGCCTGTCAAGGCAGGGTTCTGGGCGATCGTCTGCTGTGTTCTGGTGAGCTATATCAGGCCTGCCACACGGATGACGTTGAGGAAGATAATCACCGCCTTTGAGAAAGGCGCGAAGGGATGCCTGATTGTGGCTATCTGCTGCGCCTCCGCAGGACTGATCACCGGCGTCATCAGCATGACCGGGATGGGAGAGAGGTTCTCGGACATCCTCATCATGCTCTCCGGCGGCAGTCTCTTTCCCCTTCTTTTTCTCACAATGATCGCTTCGCTCATAATCGGCCTGCCGCTTCCGCCGGTGACCTGTTATCTCATTCTCGCCGTCATTGCGGCCCCCGCGCTGATAAAGGCAGGCGTCACTCCCATGGCTGCGCACCTGTTTGTTTTCTTTTTCGGTGCCCTGGGAAACATAAGCCCTCCGGCGGCGCCCACGTCCTTTACCGCGGCCGGCCTTGCCGGAACGGACCCCATGAAAACGACGAACGTGACGTTCCTTTACTGTTTGCCGGCTTTCACCGTCCCCTATCTCTATGTGTTCAGAAATGAGCTTCTCCTTATGGGTTCCCCGTTGAATATTGTAGCCATAATAACCACGTCATTCCTGGGAATATGCTGTATGGCGGTTACATTTAACGGGTTTCTCTTCAAGAGCATTACGGTGGTTGAGCGTTTGATCTTTTTGATTGTCGGTATTGCACTCATATACCCCAACTGGATGGCTAATGTCGCAGGCCTCGTGGTTGGCGGCATCATGGCTGTAACACAGCTGGTTTTGGTGAAAAGACAGGCGCACATCGCTGCCATCGAATAAACAGACCACAACACTACAAGAGGAGGTTTTTATGAAGAGCATCGACGTCCACAATCATCTGTACCCGAAAGAATGGATGGAATACCTGGACGGAAGGGCGGGTTCCCCGACAATGACGAGAACTGGCCCCACAAGCATGATTTTCTACAGTGACGGCATGCGCCTTGCCACTGTAAGCAGGCCCGGCCATTATGACCCGGAGCCCCGTATCAAGGATATCGACGGATACGGCATCGACATCCAGGTCGTAAGTCTGACGTGCCCCTCCGTGGAACTCATACCGGCGAAGGAAGGCGTCGTCTGGGCCAAGAAAGTAAACGATTACCTGGCCGACATGTGCTCCAAATACAAGGGCAGGTTCTACGCATACGCCACACTGCCTTACCAGGATGTCAAAGAATCCGTGAAAGAGCTCGAAAGGGCCCACAATGAACTGGGGGCAAAGGGAGTGATGCTCTTCTCGAACCTGGCCGGAAAACCGGTCTATGCGCCGGAATTCTATCCCATATATGAGGCCGCAGCCGAATTAAACATGCCTTTCTTCATTCATCCCGCCCCTCCCGTTACCTCCGATGCGATGAAACGGGTCCAGATGCCCCTGCCTCTCTACGGGTTTATCATCGACACCACCATGGCGATCACGGGGCTCATCTTTACGGGCGTCCTCGAAAAGCTGCCCAAGCTGAAATTCATTCATGGTCATCTTGGCGGGGTATTTCCGTACATGGTCGGCAGAATAAATGATTGCTTCCATACATATGCCGCCGATCACGGCTATTATCCGCTGCCGAAGGAGCCTTCCGAGTACTACAGGGAACAGGTGTGGGACGACGCTATCTCCTTCCACCTTCCCGCGATGAAGTGCGCCCTCGAGTTCATGGGTGCGGACCATCTCCTCATCGGTACGGACTATGCCCATCCCATCGGCGGCCCGGACAAGGTGGCGCAGTTTGTCAACGACCTTGGCCTCAGCCAGGAAGATACCGAAAAGATCTTCTACAAAAATGCGATGAAGCTTTTCAATATAGAAGCCTAGTCGTACCCCGGCGATACCCCTTTTTTGTAAAGCGGCCCGATCATGGCTCCTCGGGCCGCTCTTCTTTTCACTTCAATCCCCCGGGGGCTGCGGGGGACGGAGCATGTCGATCACCTGCCCGTTTTCGCCTTTATGGAGGCCGGCACAGAACCATGGCGGCGGCGCAGGCGGCCGAATAAATGCAGATGGTAGTATCGGACTTTCACGGCGGATATTAAGGGAATTCAGAAGGAGATTCTTGCCACACCGTTTATGCTGTGGGCGATGTACTTGTTTTCGCCTATCTGGACATCGTAACCGAGATGAAAAGAGGCGTTGTTGCTCGTAAACATCGATACCCCCGCGCCGCAGAGGACAAAATCCCTGTCCGGGGAAGCGGTCTCGATCCTGAAGGGCGAACTTCCCTGGGCGAGACGTGACACGATGTCCTTCGCTCCCCTCAGGAACTCATGGCCGTAAGATGCGCTTATGCCCGGCATTATGACGTTATTGCC
>DNYO01000306.1 GCA_003506795.1 Deltaproteobacteria bacterium | reverse complement strand
ATCACGATTCTCTCGGGTTCTCTTCCGAATTTTATCTGGGCAGGCTCCTTGGCGACGTCACCGATGGGAACGATCCGGTACAGGCCGCTTTCTTCAACGACACCTATGCCGTTGAGCCGCAAGATCGTCTCCATGACGGGAAGGACCTGATCTATCGTGACGGGAGCAACGGACCGGAAGGTCACCCTCCCCTTGACCCTCTGGTCGACGATATAATTGACTCTCAATATCTCACCGAAAATAGTCTGTATCACCGAAAAGACGTCGGCGTCGTCGAAGTTGAGGCTGATTCGGCCGGTGCCGGGCCTCTGTACCGCGGCGGGCCGTGGAGGCTGCACCCTGGAAGCCGGGGGTGTTTGTGCCCTGGGCGACGGCGAAGGGGCCGGCGGAGGCGGGGCAAATTCCGGAGGCCTTGGCGGCTGGGCTGTTTGCGGCGCCGGTTGAGGCGGCACGGTTCCCGGCGCCTCCGGCCCCGCGGGTGGAAGCGGAGCCGGAGTTTGTTGAGGCGTCCCCGGCGCCGGGGTGGGTTGTGCCGGGGATCCGCCTTGTTGCGGCACAGTCGGTGGCGGGACCTGCGCCATGCGGGGAGACGTTTCAATCCTGGCCGGCTTATCCTGGCCGGCCGCAAGGGAACGGGTCGTGATCGCCGATTCATCGGCTGCGTAGGCCGGCAATACAATACAGCTCAGAGCAAACAGAACGATCACTGTTTGAAGATATCCCATATGCCTCGTCCCCGTCTTCGTCATGGCTATTGCCAGCTCATTATGTCGGCGTCCTCACCCTCTCCGCCGGGAGATCCATCCCTCCCGTAGGAAATGAGGTCGTATTCTCCGTGACTCCCCGGGCACTGGTAGCCGTACGGCTTGCCCCAGGGATCGACGGGCAGGGCCTTCTTCAGGTAGGGCCCGTCCCAATTCGCAACACCGGGATTGGCAACGAGCATGTTCAGGCCTTCCTGGGTGGTGGGATACCGTCCGATATCGAGCCGCATCTGGTCAAGGGCCTGCCCCAGAAGCTCTATCTGGGCCTTGGCGGCGGCCTGCTTCCCCTTACCGAGCTTGGGGAAAAGCCTCGGCGCCACAAGGGCCGCAAGCAAACCGACAATGACCATGACGACGAGGAGTTCTATCAGTGTGAAGCCTTTTTTGTTCCGTCCTGCAAATATTTTTCTCATCTTAAGAACCCCCGGCTGATCCCCCGGTTCTACACAAGGGATATGTACTGGAATACCACCCGCGAAAAGCCTATATCTGAAGAATACAAAAAAGCCTTTGCCCTGTATGTCATAGAAACAACAATTATTTTGTAGTACAAAACGCATGGAGGCTGTCATCAGATGGGATTACAGAAGAGGGGTAATGGGTCTTCTCTACGCCGTATGTCTTTTCTTTTTGAAGTCGTCGGGGTTGAGATGGTGCTTTCTCAGAAGGTCGTAGAGGTCCGCCCTGTACTTGCCGGCATGCTTCGCAACCTCGGTGATGTTTCCCTCACAGGTCTCGAGAAGATAGATGAGGTAGCTCTTTTCGAAGGCGTCTTTGGCCTCCTTGAGGGGCTTGAGCGGTTCCTGGGACACGACGCCGCTGGTTTGAAGGACGAGATCTTCGGTGATATATTCCTTGTCGGTCATGGCGGCGGCATACTCGATGACGTTCTCCAGTTCCCGGACATTCCCCGGCCAATCGTACAGCATCAGCTTCTGCATGGCCTGGGGTGTCACCCCCTTGATCTCTTTCTTCATAAGCGCGCCGGCCTTTTTCAGAAAGAATTCCACGAGAGACGGAATGTCCTCTTTCTTCTCCCTCAGCGGCGGCAGATGGATCGGTATGACATGGATCCTGTAGTAAAGGTCCTCGCGGAAAAGCTCGAGCTTTACCTGTTCCTCGAGGTTCTTGTTTGTGGCCGTTACAATCCTGACGTCGACGTCGATGACCTTTTCACTTCCAACGGGACGGATCTGTTTCTCCTCGATTACGCGCAGTATTTTAGCCTGTATGGGCAGGGACATGTCCCCGATCTCGTCGAGAAAGATGGTGCCGCCGTGCGCCTGCAGGAACAGCCCCCTCGTCTCGCGAATGGCGCCGCTGAAGGCGCCTTTTTCATGGCCGAAGAGGTTGCTTTCCAGGAGTGCCTCCGGCAGGGCGGCGCAGTTGATCGCCACAAAAGACTGTTCCTTGCGGTCGCTGGCAAGGTGGATCGCCTTGGCGATGAGGTCCTTGCCCGTGCCGCTTTCCCCGAGGAGCAAAACGGTGGAATCCGTTTTTGCGATCCGCGAGATGGTCTCCAGCACATCCTGCATCTTCTTGCTCTTCGCTATAATGTTGGAAAAACTGTATTTCCCTTCCAGCAGGCCCTGGAGCCTCTCAATTTCGGAGGACATCCGGCGGTTCTCCATCATCTTTCCTATCTCCAGGAGGAGGACCTCGGAATCGAAAGGCTTGGTAAGGTAACCGTAAGCCCCGCGCTTCATCGCGTCAACGGCATTGGCGATGCTGCCGTAGCCCGTGAGAATGATGACGGGCATCCGGGGGCTTATAAGATGAAGTTTTTCCATCAGCGTTATGCCGTCGGTACCTACGAGCTGGAGGTCAAGCACGGCAAGGTCGATCGTCTCTTCCTTTACCCT
>DNYO01000253.1 GCA_003506795.1 Deltaproteobacteria bacterium | reverse complement strand
AGGATCTCGAAAAGAATGTCGACAACCTGCGGATCGTAGTAGCCTTTTTCCGTGTTCTTTTTAATTTCATTCAAGGCCAGGCGGACATCCCAGGGACCGCGGTAAGGGCGCCAGGACGTCATGGCGCTGTATGCTTCGGCGACGGCGGTTATTCGTGCACCAATGGGTATTTCCTCCCCCTTCAGCCCGTCGGGATACCCGTTGCCGTTCCAGAGTTCGTGATGGTGTTTGACAATCTCGAGGAACCAGTCGTTGACATAACCGAGCCTTTTCAAAGAGGCTACACTTTCAAGTACATACTTTTCGACGAATCTGATCTCATGTTCCGTGAGGCTTGCCTGTCTGTTCAGTATGTGGTGCGGTATGGCCTCTTTGCCGATATCCTGGAGAAATCCGGCCTCAAGGATGTTCATCTTAAGGTCTTCATTGAGATTCAGGCGGTCGGCGAGCACATAGGAAAGCATAGCCACCAGGAGCCCCCGACCGATAGAGCCATCGAGGGATTCAACAGCGAGCACGAGATCCTGGGGTACTTTTATTGTGCCCTCTACATCCCGGTATTGCTTTGCTATCGCCTTCGGGATGACGCTGGAATCGTGCCAGCGGGACATTATGCTCCGGACCTCGTAAACCGCTATCTTATGAAGCTTGCCTTTCAACTGGAACTTCTCGAATTCGTCCCTCTTCAGGTTGGCGTCGGCATAGGCGAGCCTTATCTCCGTGGAATCCGGATCAAGGGCGAGGGCCCGCTCAAAACAGGTTATGGCCGCTGAGGCGTCATGAAGACCGAAGTGCGTCTTCCCCATCTGGTAGAGGAGGCCGGAACTTTCTCCTTCCTCGGCCAGGTTATGTTCGAGCACGCGGAGCTCTTCCAGCAGGGCTTTATCGGTCTGACGGCTATAGCCCATATTGCGGAGCTTCACGACGTTTACAAAGGGCTCGACGAATTTGAAGGTAAACTCGTCCACGTAGATTCTCTCGGGTTCGCAGATCTCTTCCAGGCGCTTGGCCACGTTGACACGGTCGCCGATGGCGCTGTACGCCTGTCGATGCACCCCCATCATGCCTACGATCGTATATCCCGTGGCAATACCGATGCGCAGCTTCCAGGGCAGCCCGATGTCTTTCATTCGTTCCTGCATCTTCAGTGCGGCGAGAACGGCCATCAGGGCATGCTGTGCGTAGTCGATGGGAGCCCCGAACTCGACCATGACGCCGTCGCCCATGTACTTGTCTATGTGGCCCCGGAACAGTTCGATAATGGGCTCGACATGCCCAATAAATCGATTGAGTTCATCAAGGACGATATCCGGGGGATTTTGATCGGAATATGCGGTAAAGTCCGTGAGATCGCAAAACATGATACTTATCTCGCGCTTCTCGATCCTTAGTTTACCCTCCGTAGCCAGTTTCGCTACGACCGGGTCCATGGTTGTATAGAGGGTCCTCTCTACTTTCTCCTTCATCTCTTCAGCAACCCGGCTTATTTTCAACTCTTCATAGAGCCGTCGTGTCTCTTCGAAGCCTTTCGCCAACTTTTCCTGCAGTGACCCGATGCCGACACTTGTGAGAACGAGAAAACCGCCCCAGATGACGATCATAATGAGCGTGCTTGTCATGTTGCCGCCCACGGCGAACCATTCCGGCCTGATTATCGCGGTGACCGCCACGACAACAATAATGTTGAGAGACGCGTAGAAAGCCTTGCGTTTACCGAGAATATATGCCGCCAGGAGGACGGGCAGGTAGAAAAGATTTAAGAAGGCGAACCGGTAGGGGAGTATAAAAAATACCGCGCAGACGAGAATGGCAATGAGAAGAACGAAAACCATCTCAAGATGGCGGATCATGAAATTTCGGAAGCGCAACGCCAGAGTAGCGCTGAACCCTTCAGTTACTTCAAAATCCGGGGCATCTCTAAAGGTTTCTTTTCGAGAAATGCTGGCGCCGTCTTCGTTCTGTGCAGGATCGACGCTCATTACCTGGTTTTCACCATGTCTGAATTTAGTATGACTTCCTCCCACCCTTACAATTAAGTGTTTATTATCATGACCTCCTATTTTTGTCAATTATGTTATTAGAATAGACCACATTATATGTAGATAATTATTAAATTTATTTGCAATTCCCGCTTATCTATGGAATATTGTAACTCACTTTATTATGGGACTTATCCAGCTTCTATTTCGTGATCCCCTGACTTTCGTATTGCTCGTCATTCCTTTGATGTACTCGATTATTCTCCACGAACTTGCACACGGCTGGGTTGCTTACAGAATGGGTGATCCCACTGCAAAATGGCTTGGAAGGCTGAGCCTCGATCCCAGAAAACATCTCGATCCTTTCGGCTCCATTGCGCTTCTGATCTTCGGTTTCGGCTGGGCCAAGCCCGTACCTGTCAATTTCCAGAATCTGCGGGACTTGAGGCAGGGCATGATCTTCGTCTCCGCCGCCGGGATAGCAGCCAATTTGATCCTCGCCTTCGTGGCTTTCCTGGTAATGAGGATGACCCAGGGTTACGATATAGGGTCCCTCAATACACTTTTATATTTCATGGCCAGGGTAAACATAATGCTGGCGGCATTCAACCTCATCCCCATACCGCCGCTGGATGGTTCGAAGATATTGATGGGGTTCCTGCCAGGTGAATATAGATATCAGCTGGAGCGCCTGGAACCTTACGGTATGTTCATAATACTCGGACTTCTCTACATCGGGATACTAAACCCCGTGATATCTCTCTTTCAAAACATCATAATCTACGCAATTCAGCTATTCATTCCGTAGCCCCCGACCCCGGCTATTTCTTCGGGTAATTCTTCGCCAGGTACTCGACGATGATCCGCACCTGGTCGTCATTGATGGCGGCGCCGTTGCTTTTCATCCTGAGGACCGTACTGCGCCATTCAGCGGGAGTTTTGGCCTTCGATTTAGGCCTGTCGATTCCATGACAGGCGCTGCATTTTTTCTCGAATAGACTCTGCGCCTCATCCGCACTGGCGACACTAACGAAAGAGACGGCAAAGAAGAAAACGAATACAGCGATACTCCAAAATGATCTCATAAAAACCTCCTTTTCGCGGCTAATGAGGCAAAGGGCGCCGCGCATCTTATAATTCTAATCGGCGCCGTGACATATGACAAGCGCCCTTCGAATACCCATGTTCCCCCGTTGCCGGCAGGGGCGATCGGGGCTGTGTGGATGAAATCGGCGCTGGACAAGGCAGTGGAAGAGCTTTCGAGGATTATTACCCTTGACTTCGGGCCATTTTTCCTATACCCTATTTCATTCGATAGCGGGGTGGAGCAGTTTGGTAGCTNNTCGGGCTCATAACCCGAAGGTCACTGGTTCAAATCCGGTCCCCGCAACCAAAAACATGATGGGGTCCCAAGTTTCTTGGGACCCTTTTTTTACGCCCTAATTCCGAAATATCACGATTTCGATCGACGGCCAGTTCGTGGGCTAGCGATAATGATTCCAAGGCAGTCTTCTAGCAGGCCAGGTCGGTTGGGTAACTCTGGAGAGTTGACATCGTTGACGTCTCCTATTATAGAATTCTTATAGTGGGTTGTGCTACTCAGCCAAGTGTAGTCTGCGGCAGTCGGGTAGCGTTATCCACTCAATGAAAGCTATACAGAGGGGTTTGCCGTGGACGATAACCTGTCCCATAGAATGCTCGAAGACAGACAATTCATGGTGGTTCGTCTCGACCGGGCCGGCAATATCACCTACGTCAACTCCTGCTTTCTGAAGCTTACCGGATACGCCGAAACTGAGGTCCTGAATAAGAACTGGTTCGGAGATCTCCGGTCGGGAGGCGTGCACGATGGTCTGAAAGACGCCTTCAGGAAAACGATGGAAGAGGGTACAGCACTTTCAGATTACGAGAATGCCGCCATTTCAAAATTGGATGACCACTTGCTGGTTCACTGGTCCAGCGTGATCGAACGCGATGCCTCCGGAAAGGCAACGGGGATCATTGCTATAGGAGAGGATATCACTGAATATCACCGGGCCATCAAGGCGTTGCAGAACGAACGGTCACAAATGAACGTGGTGCTGTCATCACTCAATACGGGACTGGCACTCATGAATCGCGACATGACTGTCGAATGGGCAAATGAGACGATGATGAAGGTTCTTTCGTCGGGGGATCCTATCGGCCGAAAATGCTATAGCAGTGCGGGAAGGCATAGTGGACCCTGTGAAGATTGCCCGGCCCTGCTAACCTTCAAAGATGCTCAGATCCACGAGAGGGACCTCCTCAACCCGGTGAACGGACGCTGGTATCACGTCGTTGCCCAACCCGTGAAGGACACGACGCTTTGCGTGGCGAAGGTTCTTGAGAGCGTGACCGATATTACTGAACAAAAACTTGCCGGGGAATCCTTGCGCAAATCGGAAGAGAAGTTTCGGGGGTTCTTCACCCGTAGTCCCGACTATTGTTACATAATCTCCCCCGAGGGAGTGATACTCGACACCAACGATGCCGCCCTTGACGTTACGGGATACAGGAAGGAAGAACTGATTGGCAGAACCTTCACCAGCCTCTACTCGGCCGAGTCACTGCCGAAAGTGAACCAGCTCTTCGAGAGCCAGAGATGGATGGAAAAGGGCGAGCTAAGGGGCGAAGAGCTGGTGATAACCGATCGGAAAGGCCGACGTCGGATCGTATTGCTGAGCGCCGGTGCGGTGAGGGATGGGGAGGGAAAGATTGTGCATTCCACCTGGATCCAGACGGACATTACCGAGCTGAAACGCACAGAGGAAGCGCGTATCGGACTGATGAAGGAGCTGGAGGCCATAAAGAACCGACTCGAGGAAGAGAACATCTATCTGAGGAAGGAGATCAGGGCAGAGGAAGATTTTTCGGACATCATAGGAAAGAGCAATGGCCTTCTCTATGTTCTAATGCGAGTCAAGGAAGTAGCGCCCACCGATTCGACAGTCCTCATCGAGGGAGAAACGGGGGTGGGGAAAGAACGGGTTGCCCGGGCAATACACAACATAAGCGGTCGAGTGGGGAAACCTTTCATAACGGTGAACTGCGCGGCGTTGCCCCAGGCGCTTGCGGAAAGCGAGCTTTTCGGTCACGAACCCGGCGCATTTACCGGGGCGCAGCGCCTTCGAAAAGGCCGGTTTGAGCTTGCCGACGGTGGCACGATCTTTCTCGACGAGGTCGGTGAAATGCCGCCGGAGATCCAGGTCAAGCTGCTTCGTGTCCTCCAAAATCAGGAGTTCGAGCGGGTGGGGGGTACGCACACGTTAAAGGTCAATGTGAGGGTCATCACGGCCACGAACCATGTGCTGCTGGATGAGGTCGCTGCGGGGCGCTTTCGTCCCGATCTCTTCTATCGGCTGAATGTTTATCCTATAACGGTTCCGCCGCTCAGGAAACGACGGGAAGATATTCCGCTTCTGGTGGAGTTTTTCGTCAAGGATATCTCCACCCGCATGGGAAAGCAGATAGATCGGATAGCGCCTGGCGTTCTGGAGCAGTTCAAGGCCTATGACTGGCCCGGAAATATTCGGGAGCTGATGAATGTTGTAGAGAGGGCGGTCATCATTAGCCGGGACGCGATATTGCGGCTGCCCCGGGGGGCGCTCGGGGGCACCGCACCCCCCGGATCAGATTGTTTCACGAGTCTTAAAGACAACGAGAGACAGTACATTGTCCGGGCTCTTGAAGTAACAGGATGGCGTGTGAGTGGTTCAAAAGGAGCGGCGAAGCTCCTGGGCGTAAACCCCAGCACGCTGGAGTCAAAGATCAAAAAGCTTGGCATCCGGAAAGATGCTTCCACGCTTGATGCCCACCGTAAATGATCCCTCGTTCGGGATATTCGGCAAATTTACTTTATTTCACGAACAATTGACATTCCCCCGATCTTTAGCACATTAGTCTATCCGAAATCAGACCCATAATATCGGCTAGTTACGTCGCGAGGACGAACGATCCGCCTGTAGGCACATTACTTGCTTTACCTGTACTTTATCGCTGTCATCATATTCCGCTATAAAAGGAGTTTCATGATAGGCATCGAGATAAGGATCGAGGTGGGCACGGAAAAGAGGAAGGAGTTTCTTCAGTCCTTCGACATGTTTTCTCGTATCCGCAATGAGCGCAACCAGTGTCTTGAACGAACCCTCCTCGAGAACGTCACCGTACCCAATCGTTTCCTCTGGGTAGAACGTTGGGACTCGGAAGATGCGCTTGTGGAGTACATGAACAGCGATCGGTTCAATGCACTCATGGGTGTTGTGGACGCGCTTGGAAGGTTGGAGGACCTCAAGGTTGTGGATTACGTCTCCGCTGAGGACTGGCCCCGGTGAGAGATCGGGTGATTATGAGATGAAAGCGGCTCACGAAGATCTAGCACTTTGATCCGGCCATGAAGATTGATGTCTTGATAAGGGGATTTGGGATCTCTAAGGGCGGTAGCTCGCTGAATTATGACTTTTTCATATGCTTTTCCCGGTCTGCGTCACTCGCCGCAAGAGACACAGGACAAAGCTAAAGAGGGGTGACGGTCATGGCAGAGAATCCGGATATTTCAGCTCAGGAGAACCGTAAACGCATCAGTTCTGACGATCTGGCATTGGAGCGGACCCGCCTGGCCCACGATCGGACCCTGATGGCCTGGATCCGGACCGCCTTTTCGATGATCAGTTTTGGTTTCACCATTTTCAAGTTCTTCCAGTACCTTGGAGAGTCCCGAACGCTGGAGATATCGCGCCGAGGTACCGGAGCGAGGAATTTGGGGGTGACCCTGATTTTCCTGGGGACAATCTCGCTTGTTGTGGCGACGTGGCAGCATTTGCGGTACTTGCGAGAGATCAGGCAAATGGGGAGTACGAGATCGTCTTCCTCGTTGCCGGTACTGATCGTGGCGATCTTGATCACCATAATTGGCTTTCTGGCCGTGGTGAGCGCTTTCGTGCACACCGGTATCTTCTAACCCGCCGATAGACTACCTTTTGTCGCTATCACGCACTTGAGCAGGAATCCAAAAAGAGATACGGTCGTTTGTACGGGAAAAAGGGGGATGCGTGAGTCCAGGTAACTTTCCACCGGCCTTCCACATCATGGCCAAACCCTCGGGTTCCGATTGCAACCTTCGCTGTGACTATTGTTTCTTTCTCAAAAAAGACAGGCTCTATCCCGGAAGCGATTTTCGCATGTCCGACGGGGTGCACGAGGCCTACATCCGGCAGCTTCTTGAGGCGCACAATGTTCCGCAGGTCACCGTGGCCTGGCAGGGAGGCGAGCCGACCCTCATGGGCCTCACTTTTTTCAAGCGGTCCCTGGAGCTTCAAAAGAAATATGCAAAGCCGGGAACGCGAATCGAGAACACCTTCCAGACCAACGGCATCCTGCTCAACCACGAATGGTGCAGATTCTTTCGGGAGAACAACTTCCTTATCGGGCTCAGCCTGGATGGCCCCGGAGAGCTTCACGACCTCTACCGGAAGGACAGAGGAGGGAACGGGACCTTTGACCGCGTGGTGCGTGCGGCACGGTTACTCCAGGAGGACCGGGTGGAGTTCAACATACTCTGCACCGTCAACAGGAAGAACGCTGATCACTCCCTGAAAGTCTATCAATTCTTCCGGGATGAAATTGGGGCTCGGTACATCCAGTTCATCCCCATCGTTGAGCGGGACAATGACACCGGATTCCAGGAAGGCACCTCGGTCACGGACCGCTCGGTGAAGCCGGACCAGTGGGGGCGTTTCCTGATTGGGATCTTCGATGAATGGGTCAGGCGGGATGTCGGCCAGACCTTTGTCCTAAACTTCGACGGTGCTCTTGCAGGCTGGCTCGGCATGGCGGGAACAGTCTGCATCTTCGGGCCCACATGCGGTCTGGGGATGGCGCTGGAACATAACGGCGACCTGTATTCATGCGACCACTTTGTCGAGCCGAACACCTACCTCGGCAACATAATGGAAACCCCGATGATCGAACTGGTGGCCTCTGAGAAGCAGAGGAAATTCGGCAGGGACAAAAAAGATGCACTCCCCCGGTGCTGCCGGGACTGCGAATTCCTGTCCATATGCAACGGTGAATGCCCCAAAAACCGGTTCGTCGAGACCCCCGACGGCGGGCCGGGACTGAACTACCTCTGTGAGGGGTACAAGGCATTCTTCAACCATGCAGACAAGCCCATGAGGATTATGGCGGATTTGATAAGGCGAGGCCGACAGGCCGGTGAGGTGATGGATATTTTCGCGAGACAAAAGCATTACAGATAACAAGCAATTGTATAAGGCAAGACGAAGCCGGATTCTGTGGGGCGATGACATCAGCTGATAGAACATCAGTTATACCAGCCGGGGCCAGACGGGCTACTTTACGCCCAACATTGATCGCAGCGTTAACGAAGGTATACCTTCACCGGTTACCGCATCGACCCTGAAAGCTTCGACCGCGGCACAACTTTTTTTAGAAAAGGAGGGAATCATTATGTCGTTGAAAGAATATCAGCCAGGAACGGCGTTTCCCGGGGTCATCGGCCGCACCTTTGACGTGTCGGAGCCTGCATGGCCCAAACCGCTCCGCGCCAGGGAAGGGGCGCCGAACGTGCTTTTCATCGTGCTCGACGATACCGGTTTTGGCCAGCTCGGCTGCTACGGAAGCCCCATCGAGACGCCGAACCTCGACAGTCTGGCGAATGGCGGCCTTACCTATAACAACATGCACACGACGGCACTGTGTTCACCGACGCGCTCGTGCATTCTCACTGGCCGCAACCACCACTCCAACGCTATGGCCTGCATCACGGAAGGATCGACAGGCTATCCCGGATCCAACGGGTACATCCCCTTTGAGAATGGTTTCCTTTCGGAAATGCTTCTACAACACGGTTACAACACCTACGCCATCGGCAAGTGGCACCTGACCCCGGCCGACCAAATCTCGGCCGCAGGCCCTTATGACCGCTGGCCACTGGGTCGCGGCTTCGAACGTTTCTATGGATTCCTCGGCGGGGAGACGCACCAGTATTATCCGGAACTCGTTTACGACAGCCACCAGGTGGAACCCCCAAGGACGCCTGAAGAAGGTTACCACATCACCGAAGACCTGGCGGACAAGGCTATCTCTTTTATCGCCGACGCCAAACAAGTGGCACCCGATAAGCCTTTCTTCCTGTATTTCTGCACCGGCGCCATGCATGCACCGCACCATGTGCCGAAGGAGTGGGCGGGCCGGTACAGGGGCAAATTCGACGACGGATGGGAAGCATACAGGGAAAAGGTATTTGCGAAACAGAAGGAGCTTCATATCGTTCCCGCCGACGCCGAGATCTCCCGCCACGACCCTGACGTCAAGCCCTGGAAGGACTGTTCGCCCGACGAGAAGAAACTGTACGCCCGAATGATGGAGGTCTTTGCGGGCTTTCTTACGCACACTGACCATCACATAGGCCGCATGCTCGATTTCCTCAGGAGCATCGGTGAATTTGAGAACACGCTGATCATGGTCATCTCGGACAATGGAGCCAGTTCCGAGGGTGGTCCCACCGGCTCGGTGAATGAGAACCTCTTCTTCAACAACGTTCCCGAGTCGTTGGAGGAAAACTTAAAGCAGATCGACAAGCTTGGAGGGCCCGAGACGTTCAATCATTACGCATGGGGTTGGACATGGGCGGGAAACACTCCATTCCGCCGCTGGAAGCGCGAAACGTACCGCGGAGGAATCAGCGACCCCTTCATCGTTCACTGGTCGAAAGGCATCAAGGCAAAAGGGGAGGTCCGAACGCAATATACTCACGCCATCGACATGGTGCCCACGGTGCTTGAGACCCTGGGTATCGAGCCGCCGGAGGTGATCCGGGGAGTGACCCAGTCGCCTGTCGAGGGCATAAGTTTTGCCCACACCTTCAATGACGCAGCCGCCCCCACCAGGCACGTCACCCAGTACTTCGAGATGATGGGACACCGTTCTCTGTACCACGGCGGATGGCGCGCGGTCTGCCCATGGCCGGGCCCTTCTTTCACGGAGGCGGGCAAGTTCTTCGGGACGCCGATCCCTGGAGAAACGTTGACTGAACTGGATGCAAACAACTGGGAACTCTATCATGTTGAAAAGGACTGGGCCGAGAACCACAACATCGGCGCGGAGAATCGCGCCAAATTGATTGAGATGGTGGGTACGTGGTACGTGGAGGCGGGCAAGTACAGGGTCCTGCCCGTGGACGGCCGCGGTACGCAGCGTTTTGCCGAGGAGCGCCCGCAGATCGCCAAAGATCGCACGAGTTACACGTTCTATCGCCACACGCAGTCCGTTCCCTACAACGCTGGACCACGCCTGTTGAACAGGACACACAGCATCACGGCGGATGTCGACATTCCTGATTCGGGTGCAAAGGGCGTGTTGATCTCCTTCGGAGGAACTGACGGAGGCTACGCACTATACGTAAAGGACGGAAGACTGCAGTACATCCAGAACTACGTTGCCCGGGAGTATCTGCAAGTGGCGTCAACGGAGTCAATATCTTCCGGCCGTCACCAGTTGCGCTTCGAGTTCGAGGCGACGGGTCAACCTGACATTGGAAGAGGGAAGGGTGCTCCGGGCCGTGCCCAGCTTTATATGGACGGAAAGCTCATCGGAGCGGCGGATTTTGCGGTGACCACACCACTCAGTCTTGGTCTGACGGGAGGCATAACCATTGGCGCCGACCCCGGGGCGCCTGTCGGGCCTTTCTACACTGCGCCCTTTGAATTTACCGGTACCATCCACAGCGTAACCATCGATGTAAGCGGAGATCTCTTCAGGGACGAAGAGGCTGAACTGCGGGTGATCATGTCCAGACAGTGATAGTGAACACTGATCTGAAATCCCCGGCAAAGAATCCAGCGATGATCGCTCAGAAGCTGATATTCACCTTTTGCCGAAAGGACACACGATAATGTTCAAATTGCAGGGATCGATGAGCAAGGGAGGAATGACCCGGGGCGGATATCGGTTCGTGGTTGCGTGGGCCGTTGGGATGATAGTTGTTTATGGGCTGGGCGGATACTTTGGCGTCAGGCAGCTTCAGGGCTACAAGGCGGAAAGCAGGGAATACCGCCAGGCCTGGATGAAAACCTTCACTGCGGCGGGTCAGGGAACAAGAGCCCCCGAGGTCCGGGCGAGCGGCGGCGCAAAATCAGCTGACGTACATGTGGGGCTTTCCCTGAACCGCATCAGCGATATTGAACTCAGACAGGCAAACTGGACAGCTGATTTTGACATATGGTTCCGCTGGAAAGGAAAGTCAGTGAATCCCGGGCGGAACCTTCAGATAGTGAACGGTACGATCCTCGAGAAGAAAAAGGTCAGGGCCCGTATCAAGAACGGGGTGCGTTATGAACAGTACCGGGTAAGAGCGCGTATGAGCAACGCCTTTGACGCCGCCCGTTTCCCTTTCAGCAGCGAAGGTCTTGCCATAGCAGTGACAGATGAGGTTGATGGAGCAGACGTATTTCGATATGTGGCTGATGGGCGCGGTATTGACATCAGTCACCTGGCAGCACCCCAACATCTGAAGATAACCAGGGACCTTGCGGTCGTAGGCCTTCAACATTATGCTTCCGGGGAAGGTGGTGCCGACGGGTCAGCAGGAACGGACACGGTCCACTCAGTCTTTGTTGCCGGCCTGCTGATTCGGCCCCCAAGCGTCAGCCTCTATTTGAAACTCTTCCAGGCGCTCTTTGCTTCCGTTGCGATCACGCTGATCGTGTTCTTCATCAGGGCGACCCACGTGGACCCGCGTTTCGGTCTGGCCGTCGGCGCGTTCTTCGCGGCGGTGGGAAACAACATTTATGTCATCACTCTTCTTCCTCCATCAGAGCGTATCAGTCTCGCGAATATGATAAACGGGATCGGCCTGGGGACCATTTTCCTCGCCCTGGCACAATCCGCCATCTCGCTGTATATACTCGACACCATGGGAAGGGAGCGACTGTCGCGGGTCTTTGACATGGTTTCCTTTGCAGCGCTGTTCATTGGGTACGCAGCTCTTAATCTGGTCCTGCCCCTTGCGGCAGGGTAATGACGGTAGATGCAGTAATGCCGGAAGACGTTTAACGGCCAGAGGCGGATCAACTGAATACACGAGACGTGGGGCGGAAGATGGAATCGGAAGTTGTCAAGCAATCGATAGAAGTGGTGGCTCTCGGCATTGAAGTGTTTGCGGTAGCCATCATCGTGGGAGGCGCAATTCATGGCCTGGTTCGTTATCCTTTTCAGCAGGCAAAAAAGATTACAGCGGCCTACAGCCTCCTGAAGGAGCAGATAGGCAAGGCCTTGCTGCTGGGCCTTGAGTTCCTTATCGCCGCAGACATCATCAGGACGGTGGCAATCGATCCGACGTTTCGGAATGTATCCGAGCTTGGTCTTTTGGTGGTCATCCGTACCTTTCTGAGTTGGTCCATCGTGGTGGAGATTGAAGGGCACTGGCCGTGGAAGGCAGACGTCCGGAAAAACAGCAAAGAGTGACCCGGTCCTGCCTGGCCGCGCCGTGGAGTTCGACGGAAAGGAGTGGTTATGAAAAAGAAGAAATATATGTTAATGATTTTGGCGTATGTATGTATTGGGACACTGATCGTGCCCCCATATTCGTATGCCCAGGGCCCCCAGGTATTCAAGGCGGAAGAACTCGAACAGATCCTCGCCCCCATAGCGCTTTATCCGGACTCGCTGCTTTCACAGATACTGATGGCCTCCACATACCCCCTTGAGGTTGTGCAGGCTGATCGCTGGGCAAAGCAGAACAAAGATATGAAGGGTGACGTATTGGCAAAGGCCCTTGAAGCGCAGCCGTGGGATCCGAGCGTAAAGTCCCTGGTGAATTTTCCCCAGGTACTGACCATGATGAGTGAAAAACTCGACTGGACACAAAAGTTGGGTGACGCGTTCCTGGCACAGGAAAAAGACGTCATGGGTACCGTCCA
>DNYO01000057.1:6394-8145 GCA_003506795.1 Deltaproteobacteria bacterium | reverse complement strand
GGCAAAGTCGTCGGGTTCATCGGCGTAGTCGCTTCGGACAGCGAAACCGCCCAGTTGCGATGGTTCCTTATAGAACCGGAATTCCGGGGACTTGGCCTTGGACGCCGCCTGATGACAACAGCTATGGATTTCTGCAGGGAGAAAGGATTCAGGCATGTTTTCCTGTGGACGTTCGATGAACTGGATGCCGCGCGCCATCTTTACCGCGAGTACGGGTTCCGGCCCACGGAGAAAACAGGCAACGACATCTGGAAGGACGGCGTTGTGGAAGAACGGTGGGATCTGGCCTTGCAGTGAGGGAGCTTTCGCCGGATCTCTCCGCAACGGAATTGGAAGTTCATTCTACATGCTTTCCGGAAGATCCACCTGTCGGCATCCGCTGTCCAGCCAGAATTGCGCGGTTGCCGCTCCAAGGCTTTTGCGGATAGCGTCGTCAATAAAGTTCAGCGCCTTCCGCATATCTTCATCCCGTTCGGGAGAAAGGCTTTCCATGCACAGAAGGGCCCGCTTAGTCTCGGCCGTCAGCTTTGTCCTGTCGGCCTCGCGCCAGTTCCAGCAGCGGCAGATAGCACCTGCGTCGTCTATGTAGGCTATTTCTCCCTCGCGGGGGGGATCGTCCTCTTCCGCTCCGAGCGGCAGAAAGGGTTCGCCGCCCTTTGCCGGCATCAGGCGCACGTCCCCTGCCACGGCGTCGAGATCCTCCGCCCCGCAGGGAAAGAGGAATTTAAGCGAAGTTACGTTGTAAAGATCCACAAGCGGGTTGATGGAGGACGGGCAACTGCCCTTCACCGCTCGCTTTGCGAGGGCCTCAACTGAGGAGCGGTACCCTTTGGGAGCGCCGAACAGCTTGAACGCCGCCCTCCAGGGAGCAAAAAACGGACTCTCAGCGAAATGCGCCTCTCCCAGTCTGAGGGCCGCTTCCTGACAGGCCTGCCCAAGCACTCCGGTTCCATCCCAGTGGATGCCGTTGTCCATGTTTTCGATGACCAGCCCGCAGACGCGAGTCCGGGGAAAAAGTTCGAAAACCTTCTCTTCTATCAGGAACTTCTTCACTGTTCCGTTCCCCTCCATCGAAAAGTGCCCTCTTGCAGGAACACCGTCACCCGTATATTTTGATATTACTATCATGGATCCATGGAAGGAGTGCTGTCAATGTCGAACGGGAAGAGATATCCATTGATGAAGAAACTGGGTCTTGTGGGCGGGATCGGACCGGAATCCACACAGGATTACTACAAGGGAATCATCGAAGGCTACCGCGCAAGGACAGGGAGCGACAACTACCCCCACATGATCATCGACAGCCTGAACCTAACGGAGATGTACGACCTGGCGGCAGACAAGGATTGGGACCTGTTCACGCAGCGCCTTGTCGATTCGGTCGAAAATCTGGCAGCCGGCGGGGCCGAATTTGCGGCAATGGCCGCCAACACCGCTCATATCGTGTTCGACGGGGTCAGAAGAAGGTCTCCCCTGCCTCTTGTCAGCATCGTGGACGAAACATGCAAATACGCGCAGTCGAAAAAATGCAGAAGCGTCGTTATATTCGGCACGGCATTCACCATGAGCAGCGGGCTGTACTCGGACGCCTTCGCTAAATACGGCATCGACGCCTTCGTTCCCTCCGAAGAAGACCAGAAGAATATCCACGGCATCATCTTCCCCCACCTGCAGGAAGGCATAGTGCTGCCTGAGGAAAAGAAGACGATCCTCGAGATCGCTGGGAAAATGATATCGGAGAAAAAAGCGGA
>DNYO01000057.1:0-6353 GCA_003506795.1 Deltaproteobacteria bacterium | reverse complement strand
ATTTTCTGATAAGGAGGTTTCAGGAATGACGGAAAACATCGAACACGCGCCGGTGAAAGCCGCCGTCACCATCGAAGACCTGGAAAAACTCGATATAAGAGTGGGAACCATTCTAAAGGTAGAGGACCTTCCCAGGTCGAAAACGGTCTCGGTCCTTACAGTGGATTTCGGAGACCACCAGCGGACAATTCTGTCGAGTCTTCGCGAAGAAAGGGAAGATCCGGCCGAGATCGAAGGCAAACAGGCGCTTTTCGTGCTGAACCTGGAGCCACGCAAGATAAGCGGCGTGACATCGGAAGGCATGTTATACGATATTGGGTACGCGGACGGGGTAAAACCTGCCCTTGCGATCCCTGAAAGGCCTGTCCCCAACGGGTGCCGCCTGGGGTAGCGGGATCGCTGTTTTTGTCTGAACAAAAGGAGGAATAGCGGATGAAGAAAAAAACCCTTTCCCAGGAACTGCTTGAAAGGATCGATGCTTACTGGCGTGCCGCCAACTATCTGTCGGTAGCGCAGCTCTACCTTTACGATAATCCGCTGCTCAAGAAACCGCTGGAACTGTCGCACATCAAGCCTACACTTCTCGGGCATTGGGGCACCACGCCGGGACAGAACTTCATCTACGTTCATCTGAATAGGGTCATCAGGAAATACGACCTGAATATGATCTATGTTTCCGGCCCCGGTCACGGCGGCCCGGCCGTTGTGAGCAACACTTATCTCGAAGGCACCTATAGCGAGATATATCCGGACATCACCNNGAAACGGGTCCACTGGCTACGGCGTGGCATTCCAACAAATTTCTGGATCCGGTCACCGATGGAACCGTGCTGCCGATCCTGCACCTCAACGGCTACAAGATCGCCAACCCAACCATCCTGGCCCGCATCACCCGAGAGGAACTGGAACAGTTGCTCCGTGGCTGCGGGTGGACACCGTATTTCGTCGAGGGCGACGACCCCGTGCTGATGCACGAAACAATGGCGGCAACTCTCGACCAGGCGGTTGAGGAGATCAAGAGGATCCGGCACGAAGCCCGCATCCTCGGCGACACCACTCGCCCGCGCTGGCCCATGATCGTCCTCAAATCACCCAAGGGCTGGACCGGACCAAAAGTCGTAGATGGTCTGCAGATCGAAGGGACGTTCCGCGCACACCAGATACCCCTTGCCGTGGATGCCGAGCATCCTGAACATCTCAAGCTTTTGGAAGAATGGCTCAAGAGCTACCGGCCGGAGGAAATTTTCGAGGAGTCCGGCTGCTTGAGATCGGAACTGGCAGAGCTGGCGCCGAATGGCGAACGCCGCATGGGCGCGAATCCCCACGCCAACGGCGGACTGCTCCTTCGCGACCTTATCATGCCGGATTTCCGGAACTACGCGGTGAACGTACCGTCACCAGGATCCGTTCAGGCTGCCGACACGCACGAGCTCGGCGCGTTCCTGCGCGATGTGATCAGGCTCAACCGCGGGCAGCGCAATTTCCGGATCTTCGGCCCCGACGAAACTCTCTCCAACCGCCTGAACGCCGTGTTCGAGGCAACCAGCCGCCAGTGGGACGCGCGGACGCAGGACAACGACGAGTTCCTTGCGCCTGACGGCAGAGTCATGGAGATTCTGAGCGAGCATCAGTGCGAAGGCTGGCTCGAAGGCTACCTGCTCACCGGTCGGCACGGAATGTTCAATAGTTACGAGGCTTTCATCCACATCATTGATTCGATGTTCAACCAGCATGCCAAGTGGCTGAAGGTTTCCGCGGAATTACCCTGGCGGCGGGAAATAGCCTCGCTGAACTATCTTCTTGCCTCCCACGTCTGGCAGCAGGCCCATAACGGCTTTACCCATCAGGACCCAGGCTTCATAGATCACGTCGTGAACAAGAAGGCATCAGTCGTGCGTGTATATCTTCCGCCCGACGCCAACTGCCTGCTCTCCGTCTGGGATCATTGCCTGCGTAGCCGCCACTACGTCAACGTCGTGATCGCGGGGAAATATCAGGCGCCTCAATGGCTGACCATGAATGCCGCGGTAGAGCATTGCGCGCAAGGGATTGGTATCTGGCAATGGGCCTGCAGCGACAGGGGCGCCGGACCCGACGTGGTCATGGCATGCTGCGGCGATGTGCCAACACTGGAGGCGCTCGCCGCTGTCTCCATCATGCGCGAACATCTGCCCGACCTGAAAATCCGCGTCGTCAATGTCGTGGACCTCATGAAGCTGCAGCCGCAGAGCGAACATCCCCACGGTTTGAGCGACGAGGCTTTCGACGCGATCTTTACAGAGGACAAGCCAGTCATCTTCGCCTTCCACGGGTATCCGTGGCTGATCCACCGGCTTACCTACCGCCGGACAAACCACGATAATTTCCATGTCCGCGGTTACAAGGAAGAGGGCACCATCACCACTCCATTCGACATGACGGTGCTGAACGACCTGGACCGTTTTCACCTGGTTATGGATACCATCGACCGCCTGCCGCAGACTGGCGACAGGGGCATCCACCTGAAGCAGTTGCTCAAGGAAAAGCTCATCGAACATAGGCAGTACATTCGCAAGTACGGTAAGGACATGCCGGAGATACTTGACTGGAAATGGAACCATTCCGCATGATCGCACAGGAACAGGCCGGGGGCAGGCCCGCACCCATGACACGACCCTGCCCTCCGGTTACACGGCCGGATCAGTAACCTCTTTTTTTCTTCTCTTTGGCAAATTTCCGGGCATTTTTCATTCCGCCCACTTCCGCGAACATGACAGAAAACTTTTCGGTCTCGATCTGCCTGGAATTCAGGCCCTCATACCTGGCTTCCTTTTTCAGCTTCATGTAACTGGAAAGACGCTCCGCGGAAAGCAGACCGTCATTTATGGCTTTTTGCACAGCACAGCCCGGCTCATCGGCATGAGTGCAATCATGAAACCTGCACCTGGCAGACAGTTCATCGATATCGGCAAAGGTCTTTGCAAGGTCGGCACTTTCGATCCCGAGCTCCTTCATTCCGGGGGTATCGATGACAACGCCGCCGCCCGGAATGACAAAAAGTTCCCGCCTGGTCGTAGTATGCCTGCCCTTGTCATCGCTCCTTATTTCCCGGGTCGGGATCACATCCTGGCCGATGAGGCTGTTTATCAGGGTCGACTTGCCGACACCGGACGAGCCGATGAATGCGATAGTCCTGCCCCTGCCGAGATAGCCCTGGACGGGTACGCATCCATCCGCCGTCCTGCTCGAAGTGACGATCACATCAACCCCGCAGGCGACAGCATCAAGCTCTGACGGCTTTTGAGGAAGATCATCGCACAAGTCGGCTTTCGTGAGCACGATGACCGGGACTGCCCCGCTATCCCAGGCGATCCCGAGATAGCGTTCCGCCCTGCGAAGGTTGAAGTCGTTGTTGATCGACATGCAGATGAACACCGTGTCGATGTTCGAGGCCACGACCTGTTCATCATTCGATGTTCCCGCCGGCATCATCATTCCGGTCAAGCATGACAAAATCTCCCACTGCCGGATAATCGGACAAGGTCCTTGCGTCAAAAAGGAATCTTCCGGAAACTTCCGCCATCAACTCGCCGTCCGCTGTCGCCACCTTGTACAGGTCCCTGTATTGGGAGACGATACGTCCGGCAAAAAGATCCGGATACAAAGCAGACTCGGCAATGAACCTCCGGCTGAGCCCGATATTTTCCATATCTATTTTGCTCAATTTTCTAACCTCCAAAAGTTTTTTAAAGATGACTTTTGGGAGGCATATACATTATTTCCCTGTATGCACCTCCCCCGTTGCCACAATGTCCCTTGTACGAGTATTGAACATGAAAACATTCCCCTTCCAGGATCGGATTGTTTGTTGTCGCTCGAAAGTTACCGCAAAATCGCGGTGCTTATGCGATATCGTCCGGGGTTCATCTGTAGCTGGGGATTGTTTATCCCTGCCGCCGCATAGTCGAACTCCCAGTCCGAAACGCTGTCGAAAACATAGATTTGAACGGTTGACTGATTCATGCTTTCTTCCTCCTCGCCGTCAATTCTCTTGCGGTTTTACGGATCTGCCGGGATTTACAAGCCGCAGGCCTGTGTATAAGCGAATCATTTCAAATGTGCAGATCTCGTGCCCTTGTGGCTTTCATCAGGTTATCACTTATCCGGAGGAAGTGATACAATAACTCATGTGACTTTTTTCACTTTAATGCGGAGGAGATGACATCGATGTCGTGTAGATCGGCCGCTGTCTGCGGGCTGCTATGCGAAGCCTGCACCGTTTTCATAGCCACGAAAGAAGATCCGGAGAGACTCAGGAGCCTTTCGGCCAGGCTCGGGATCCCGGAGGAAGAAATGCGCTGTTTCGGATGCCGCTCTGAAAAGAGGTTCGGTCCCTGTTCCGACTGCCGCTTTTCTCCCTGTGCCGAAAGAAAGGGCATCTCCTTTTGCAGCGAGTGCGACTCTTTCCCCTGCAGGGAACTCATCGAGTTTCAGAGTGTCAGGCCCCACAGGCTTGACCTCTGGAAGGACCTCGAACTGGCAAAAAACCTCGAAACAGAGGTATGGATCAAGGAAGTGCGCCAAAAATACACCTGCAGCAATTGCGGAACTATCAACTCTGCTTATGACGCCTCCTGCCGGAAATGCGGAAACACCCCCAGCTGCGACTTCACGGAGCAGCACGGGGAAGCCATAAAAGAATTCCTGGCCAAAAAGTAGGAGGTCACACCTGCAGATTTATTCAGAGCCGGCATTCCCCGGGCCTCTTCTCTTTTCTCTTCGGGGAAATTCTATTTGGCTGCCTATACTCCCTCAACGGCTTGATCATGTGTTCGCCAGGATGCCTGATTCTGTCAAAAGTGCACGGGTTGAGATCTGCACATAGACCTGCTCGACAAACCATGTTTTTACACAGCTTGTCATTTTGTAGTTTAAAAGTTACAATACTCCCATGATCAGGATGATCCAGACAGAGACATACAGGAAATGGGAAGAAAAGCTCAGGGACGGGAGAGCCAGGAAGATCATCACTGCACGGCTGTTCCGACTCGCCGATGGATTGTCGGGTAATGTTTCCCCGGTAGGCGACGGCATAAGCGAACTTAAGATCCATTACGGACCCGGGTATAGGATCTACTTCCAGCAAAAAGGAAATGTCCTGATAATTCTGCTCTGCGGCGGCGACAAATCGACCCAGGACGAAGATATCCGGAGAGCAAGGGATATAGGGAAAGAATTGGAGGTGAACTGAACATGAGCGAAAAAACATATGAATACGATTTTGCAGAACACCTTGACGATGCGGAAGCTGTAGAGATCTTCCTTGAAGACGCTTTCGCCACTAACGATGTTCCTCACATCGCCAAGGCCCTTGGCGTAGTAGCAAAATCCAGAGGCATGACCGATATTGCCGAAAAGACCGGATTGTCCAGAGAACAGCTCTATAAATCCTTAAGCGGAAACGGCAACCCGACGCTCAAAACACTACTTGCCGTTCTCTCGGCCATGAATTTCAGTATAACTCCGCGACGCAATAGCGCATGACATGGGGAGCAGACCTGGAGCAGACCTTATCGCGGAGATGAACAGCTTGTTTATGCTGGCCCCGTAGTATCTAAGATAACGCTGCTTGCTGTCTGATTCAAGATCGATTTATCAAACCTGTTTTTCATTTCTTCTCCTCAGGCGCCCACACCAGGGACATTTGGTCAGTAAAATCCCTTGCGGGGGATCAGGTGACGAACCCCGCCTTTGGGGTTGGGAACATCTCCCTCTCTTCTGGGGATCAGGTGGATGTGACAATGAAAAATGCTCTGCCCTGCAACGGCCCCTGAGTTCACTCCAATGTTGAAGCCTTTCACGGATCCGTCTTTGGCGAGAATACCCTCTCTGACGGTTTGCAGCAGTTCGTTGCAGGCGGTCAATTCCTCTTTCGTAAGATCGAAATAGTCGCTTACATGCCGCTTCGGGATGACAAGGGAGTGCAGTTCCGTCACAGGGAACACGTCCCGGACGGCAAAGGCCAGTTCGTTCTCAGCGATATAGCTCTCCCTGTTTACGTTACAGAAAAGGCACGGTCTGTTACGCTCCATCCAGGTAAGTTCCTCTCTCCAAGGTGTCCGTCTAATGCAATAATTCAATGTTAGACACCTATGTGGTTTTTGACCACTATGTCTCTCCCTTTGCATTCTTCGTGTTGCATTTAGCGTTAACCGCTTAATGGGCGATTATTCAGGAATAAAACACGAGCATGAAGACGCGCCTGGGACAGATGAAATCACAATTGCCGGCTTGCGCACAGATGCGCGGTACGAGGTCGGTTCGCCCCCTGGGTGAGAGAGCCGGAGGCCGAGAGGCAAGGCTGCCGTCAAGCC
>DNYO01000117.1 GCA_003506795.1 Deltaproteobacteria bacterium | reverse complement strand
GTTGTTGATGCCGTCCTTGACGTAGGGGCTCTCGTTCTTTTGCCCGGGGAAGAGCAGTGCATGGTTTGTTTCGTTCTCGGTGAAGAGCAGCGGCACATCGCCTTCGCAGGTAAGGATGAATTCCCCGAGCAGCGGATGAGCCGCCGCGACTGTACTCGCGCCTGCCGCTCCCTTGATCTGCTTGATGTTTGGTTTCTCGGGGGATCTGTTGGATTCGGCGATCCACGACGACCAGTCGTTCCGGAACCACAGCGTCGGCAGGAGATGAATCTCTGCCGCCTCCGGTCCCCGGTTGGCCACTGTGATCCGCACCAGGATGTCCTCCGGGTCCCCCTTGGCGTATTCCACGAAGACGTCGAAGTAGCGGTCATCGTTGAAGACGCCGGTATCGAGCAACTCATACTCCATCTCTTCCCGGCTGCGTCGCTGATTCGTCTCAACCAGGTCAGCGTAGGGATAAGCAGCCTGGGGATACTTGTAGAGGTACTTCATGTAGGAATGAGTGGGTGTGCTGTCGAGGTAGAAATAGTATTCCTTCACATCCTCCCCGTGGTTCGCCTCACTGTTGGTAAGTCCAAAGAGGCGCTCCTTGAGGATCGCGTCCTTGCCGTTCCACAACGCAAGGGCAAAGCACAGATGCTGCTTTTCATCAGATAATCCGGCAAGTCCATCTTCTCCCCAGCGGTAAGCCCGGGAACGGGCATGGTCGTGGGTGAAGAAGTTCCAGGCATCTCCGTTCTCACTGTAATCCTCACGCACCGTCCCCCACTGGCGCTCGCTCAGGTAAGGGCCCCACTTTCGCCATGGCGTGCCTTTCCCGGTGTCAACCAAGCGCTGCTGCTCTGCATTCATTACGTTCTTTGTCATTGTAAGCCTCCTTTGCTGTCTGCAACGTGGCTGAACCCGGGGTTGACAGGCTGTCCCGAAAGGCTCCAGGCCGTCTCACCATGTAGTGCCACAAAAATGATTAGGAAGTATTCCTTCTTTTCCTGGTAAGTAGTATGGCCTCTGTTAAAATTTCATTCATGATTTTTTCCACTATTTTTTCGTCAAGTCAAATGAAATCAATTCAAAAAGTATTCCAGAGGGGAAGAGACCGTCAGATACATTACAACGAGTGAATATTTTTCTATTATTTTTGAATGAGAGGGTGGGCTTGTGAGGAGATGGATAAAGAAAATGCCCTCAACATATTGCGGATACGCAAGATATTGAGGGATCATGTTGAGGGTATTCGATTTTTCAGGGTCGTGTGATCCCAGCTTCTTGATCCGGAACAGGAGAGTATATGGGTACCTCTAATCCTTCCAAAGCCATACAAAACAGCTTAAAAATAAGATTGATCTTTGTGGCTGGTCACAATCCCTGACTGTCAGATCCGTGAGCAAGCGCCAGATCCTCCGGTAATGTGTAGTACTGTTCAACCGTGCGATTCAGAAGGTCCAGCTCAATGCGCAACGCCGGATGACGATGTTCCGGCAGGGTGTGGATCAGGTTCTCGATCATCGCGCGCAAGCGCCGGGCAATCTGGACTTGTTTCGCACCGCTATGGCGTATTTCGGTGAATGTGAGATGCACGAAGTCTTCCCAGTTCGGCGTCCGGAAAATCAGGCGAGGTCTTCCCGCACTATCCCGTACCGTATTGTCGTGCAGGTGCCGCAGGCCGGCCATTCGAAGAAGGCGATGAAGCTGGTCGATGACGAGAACGGCCGTTGTCGGGTCGTTGATCGCCGGTGACAGGGCCTTCAGCCCGATATCTACCAGGATGCGAAAGGCAAATGTCGGGTCCTGTTCCATGGTACGCTCTGGCCCGAAGGCGACGGAGTCCTGCAGCTTCTGATCTTCAATTGCGGCGGCACTGCCGTAAATCAGGAAGAGCGGCTCTCCCGTTCCGATGAAATCTCCTACGCGGTGCACGAATTCGATGATAACGTCCGCGGCCTGGGCCTCGGCTACCAATGCCTCCAGGTTAACCGCCAGGATGATTTCCCCTGTACCCTTGTGGAGAACTATTCGTTCCGGCAGGCCGAGCGTGCTGTCTGGTGCTGCAGGCGCCGTTGGCCCCTGTGTCTCCTGGGGATAGACAGACTTGATGACGGAGAGGGCCTTTGCGCCCAATCGGCCCACAAAGGGAAGGTGGCTGGGCGTGTGGTCTGGTGCCGCAGGCGCTTGCGCCTCCTTTGTCGGCTGGGAATACACGGAGTCGATGACCGCGAGCCCCATTTTTCCAATATACGTCGCAATGGAAACCGGACGCAGCAGTTTCGATGCGTAATCGATCAGATAGAGAAAAACCGCGATGGAGAATATTCCGAAAAGTCCGGCAAAAAAAAGGGGAAGCTGGTGGACGGTCTTCTCCACCCTCCCCATCGTGCTCACGGCGAACATCAGGGTAAAGACAAAGAGACCGACGCTGTACCTGACCACATTGTCCCGCAGCAGCGCTGTCGCGATGATCCGCGGTGTCATCTGCCCGCTTGCCACCTGGATCGCGACGAGCAGTGAACCGAACGTGAATACCATGAACGAGAGGTTCAGGGTGATGATCGTCTGGAGTATTGTTTCCGCTGCCTGTAAGCCCCGATCCTGAAATGGCCACAGAAGCCAGGCGTCCAGAACGTGAAGAAGGCGAAACGTGATCAGCTCAAGCACGATGGCGACAATCGGGACAATCCAGAGAGAGGACTTCGTATAGCTTATGACGTGAAATATCTTATTCCAGGTGATCTTCGACCGGATATGACTCCACAGGCGGCTATCCGAATTTGATCTGATCAGAGATTCTATCCATCTCACGATGTCCTGACGCCTTCTATTGGCCATATAATTCTCTCCTCTGAATCCACGTTGACGCAATCAGGTTAGGTTTGACGCCCATTGCCTATACACGACCTCTCAATTTCACTCCGCCGGCTCCTGTGCTGGACTCGATTCCACATCCGCCACCCATGCCGCAAGCAGCCTATAGGTGATGGCAAGCACGACGGGACCAATGAAAAGCCCCTATTTGTCTTGCCTCTTTATGCCCTTTGCATAGTCCAAGAACATCACGATCCGCTCCGACCAGAATCTGAAGGATTCATTGGCTGATCCCCATTTCGAGAATCTCTGCTCGAACTCGGCCTTCCTTTGGTCCACCGCCATCGCGATCGCATCATTGGTCGAGGAGTCGAGGATCATCAACTCGGCACACGTTTCACCGCTGCCTGTCCAGCCTCCGGTTGTTTCTTTCTTGACAAGACTGACGGCCAGCCCGACGGGAACAATCGAAGTGGCTGCGCTGAGGCGAGGTTTGCTCGGCTTAATGTTCGTAATGGCGAGGCGGATCCGCAAGACGTCGGGACCTGGATCAGCAACGATCGGATACTTGCCCTTGAAAGCCGCTACGAGTTCCTTGTTGAAGGAATCGGCCAAATCTTTCATATCCTGAGGATCGATGCCCTTATAATCTGCATCATTGGCCAGATAGAAAATGACGCTGTCCACCATGAACTTGTTGTATTTCTTGAAATCCACCCCGGGCTTGAACCACCGGAACTTGGCTCCGCCTCCCACTGAGTGTTTCAACCGATCATAGACGGTCCTATTTCCGAGAAACCCGGAAAAGGGGATTTCATCAGCGATTGCCGAGGATATTGTGAACACAAGCCCGATCACGACTGCAAACAATACTTTTGCCATTTTTTTCATTCGGTATATTCCCCTTTAGGTTTACTGGAGCCACTCGCTAAAAATGCGCGTAAAAAGGAGCGGCACTCAACATAGTTGATATTGAGGTCACCCGCTTTTACACGCGGCATGTTTCTGTACCCCATTTATCCAGCGGTTGCGTCCCATATGGGAAGAGTTATTCATTCTTCCCGAAGAGTAACCGGCGGGTATGCTGGGCGACCATCAGCGCTTCATCGGTGGGGATCACCCAGGCCGTGACACGGCTTCCCTCCCGGCTTATACGGGGCCCTCGAGTCGCGTTGGCTTTTTCATCGAAATCAAGCCCGACCCAGTTCGCGGCACGGCAGACCCGCTCGCGGATTGGAACTGCGTTTTCGCCGATACCGCCGGTGAAGACCAGCGCATCGAGGCCGCCGAGGGCGGCGGTGAGCGATCCCAACTCACGGCTGATCCGGTATACGAAAAGGTCAACTGCTTCAGCGGCATTCGGCTCTTTGCTTTCCAGGAGCGTTCGCATGTCGCTCGAAATTCCTGATACGCCCAGCAGGCCTGATTCGTTATAGATGAGTTTCTCGAGGTCCCGGGCGCTCATGCTGCACTGGTCCATCAGGAAAAGCATCACTCCAGGGTCGAGAGCTCCGCAGCGCGTTCCCATCACGAGTCCGTCGACGGCGGTGAATCCCAGTGTGATTACCTCACTTTTCAGTCCCTTCATGCCGCACATGCTGGCGCCGTTGCCGAGGTGTGCTACGATTGTCCGCCCCTTTGCCGCTTCCGGGTCAACCTCAGGCAGGACCGAGGCGATGTATTCGTAAGAAAGTCCGTGGAATCCGTAGCGCCGCACCCCCTTCTCAGTGTATATCCGCGGCAGGCCAAAGGACTGCGCCACAGCGGGAATGCTCGTGTGAAAGGAGGTGTCAAAGCAGGCAACTTGTGGGATATCGGGTCTTCTTGTTGCGCAGATATTGATGGCATTCAGGTTGTGCGGCTGATGGAGCGGGGCAAGGGGAACGAGTTTTTTCAGGTTCTCGAACACCTGGGAATTCAATATGGTGGGTCCCGTATATTCAAGCCCGCCGTGAACGACACGGTGCCCCACTGCCCCGATGCGGTCCGCGCCGCCCAGGACACTTCTTCCCCAGGCGAAAATGGCCTCAATTGCCCCCTCGTGACCGATCGGTTTTCCCGGGGGCCACTTCTTCTCCGCAACGACATTCCCGTCGCTGTCCTTCGCCTTGAATCGGGGCTCGGTGACGATACCCTCAATCTCACCAGAGTAGAGGGCCTCCAGCTTTTCACCCTTATTGATGTAAAGTTTAAACTTCAGGCTCGACGACCCGGCATTGAGAACAAGAATGAGATCTTTCATGGCCATCACCTCACGTCATACTTTCCAGCCCGCCGGGCATTTGCGACGAGCGCCATGACCGCCGCCGAAGCCAGCCGTGTGCGGACGGAATCGGCCCGGCTCGTCAGGACAACAGGGATTCGCGTTCCCAGCACGATGCCTGCCCCTTCGCCGCCGGCAAGGTAGTTAAGCTGTTTGAAGAGCATGTTGCCCGCCTCCAGATCAGGCGCCAGCAGGATGTCCACATCCCCGCTGACAGGTGAGGTAATGCCCTTGATTCTTGCGGCCTGGGCGCTGATGGCGTTGTCGAAGGCAAGGGGGCCGTCGAGGATGCCGCCGGTGATCTGGCCACGCTCGGCCATCTTGCACAGGGAGGCCGCCTCCAGGGTGGAAGGGATCTTGGGGTTCACCGTCTCGACAGCTGACAGAATACCTACCTTGGGAATTTCGACCCCGAGCGCGCGGGCCAGGTCGATGGCGTTCTGGACGATGTCGCGCTTGTCTTCCAGATTCGGGAAGATGTTGACTGCTGCATCGGTTATTATGAACATCTTGGGGTACGTAGGAACATCCATGACAAAGGCATGGCTGATCCGGCGCGAGGTGCGAAGCCCCGCTGACGAAGGTACGATGGCCCCCATGACCTCGTCGGTATGGAGGCTTCCCTTCATCAGGGCTTCCACCTCCCCCGCCCGGGCGAGCTCTACTGCCTTTGCCGCCGAGGCGTTGCTGTGCTCCGTAAATACAATCCGGTAAGAGCCAAGATCTATCTCCGCCTCTTCAGCTGCAGCCCGTATCTTTTCCTCGGGGCCGATGAGCACCGGGATGATAAAGCCGCGGCGTGCCGCTTCGATAGCACCCATCAGGGAATCCTTATCACAGGGGTGGATGACTGCGCAGGGTACGGGATCGTGGCTCTTGCCTTCCTGAATGAGCTGCGCAAAGGCATTCCCATACCGAAGCTCGAAACGGGGCGGCTTAATGGTATCGTAGAAAAGATGCGTGGTGGGCGCTTCCAGCGTCACCGTACCCGATACAAGCTCCTTTCCTGCCTGGTTTACACAGCGGCAGTCGAAAACAACAAGGTTACCCTCAGTAAGCTTTTCCCTGACAGTGACCGTTGCCGTGAGAGTATCTCCCACGGTTAACTCCCCACTGAACCGCAGATCGCGATGCCGGATCTTCATCCCCGGACCGGGCAGGCGTGTGCCGAGGAGAACGGATATGAGGGCCTCGGCGCCCGCCGCCTCTGTCTTTCTGGGCTCCTGACGCGTATCCCCGAGACCAGCCTCTTTGAGATACATAGCATCCACGCTTCCCGAAACCATGGCAGCCACATCGATCTGATTTTGTTTCAGCGTGATGGTCAGTTCGTCTGTGGCGCCCACCTTAATTTCGTCGAAGGTGACATTCGTTAATTCTTTTAAGTGTTCCATCGCTTCTAAAGATTCCATAATTTCTCCTTTTATATACTGTTACATCAATTTCATCGACCTAAAATCATTGTGTCTTCTTCTGTGCAGTGTAAAGACCTACGAGCCGCGCCACAGCGACAGCCACGAAGAGCTGACCGGTGACCTGCTCGAGGGTGGCAATTGAACGCGCCTGGAGCGATACGGGCAGAATATCCCCATACCCGGTAGTCGTCAGCGTCACAAAACTAAAATACAGAAATGTTAGCCGGTCCCATTGCGAACCTTGGAAGCTGAACGATCCCGGATAGACCGCCGCTATTAAAAAGTAAATGTAGCTGAACATGATACCGATAAGCATGTATTCGCTGGCAGCAGCCATGATCATATCGGCCGTAACCTCTTCCTGCCTGATGAGATACAGGAAAATGACGGCGACAACATATGAGAAGACGATGAAACCCACAATGTTGGGCACCAACCGGGCCGCAGCATCAGGCAGAATGATATCCAGGAAATCGGTCAGGATGGCCAGGACGATGATGCCCAGAAAGATCATCCGATGTCTTCTTTCTTCGTGAACGGCCCAGCCGCAGGAGATGAGAATGAGCCAGATGAAGATGTTCGTTACATTACGCAGGGCCGTGAAGTCCATGAGAAAAGGCCGGAGCAGAAAAAGCAGTATGATCGAGAAGAAAAGATAGGAGAACCGGGCGTTTGCAATTTTGGCAGTAATGCCTTTGATCGATTTGCTCATGGCTCTTGCTCCGTCTGAGTGGGTGCTGCAAATTGTCCGTGCCTGCAGACCCGTTTTCTGTTACTTCACGGAAAATTTTTTCTGCCGGCATCAACGGGTTTGCCAATTGGTGACGCCGCCTTGATCACATCTACAATCCTGCCAATCACGTCACCCGGCTCCTTCACAATGCCATCTATCATGAGTCCTAATTTTACGAGTGACAGCACACGTTCCCTGTCTTCTTTTTTGCTACCGGTTCCGTTTATTTCAGCGTCCTGCCCGATTAAATCACAGAGGAACCCGGATGAGCTGCGCACGGACTGTTAGCTGCCGGCCAAGGTAATCATCATCTGGACAATGACGATCTTCACGATGGTGGCGCCGGGGAAGATCATGGCGTAGCCAATGTCCGGTCGATCCGTGGGAACAGAACGCGCAGCATGGGCAAGAATTGCCGGATTGCCGGTAACGCCCGAAGTAATTCCCAGCAGGTCGTCGAAGGGAATGCGCATCAAATAGTGACCAATGAGCAGCGTAGTCAGCACCAGGGCAAGTACGATCAGCAGGCCGATGAACATCAATACGAAACCGGTTTGCTGAATAGTGGCCACAAACTTGGGGCCCGAACTCATGCCGACTTGGGCAAGGAAGACGGTAAGACCAAAATTCCTCAGAGTAAGGTTCGCCGACAGAGGCATGGTCCAGGTTACGCCGCCGGTTCGTCCCAGCTTTCCAAGAATAAGCGCTATGACCAAGGGCCCTCCCGCTAGCCCAAGGCTGATCGTTCCGAGGCCCGGGATAGGCACCGGAATCACGCCCAGGATCACGCCGAGCACCATACCAATGCCGGTCGAGATATAGCTGAACTCGGTCGTCCCCTTGATTGAGTCGCCGAAGAATTTTCTTATGCCGGGAAAATGTTTGCGGTTGGCAAACAGGCCGACACGGTCGCCGAATTCCAGGATAAGGTCGGGTGTCGGTAAAAGATCGGAGTCGCCGCGCCGTACCTGCACGATGGTCGCATCCATATCGTCGGGCAGTTTGAGGTCGGACAGCCGCAGTCCGACGGTGTTGCGCTTGGAAGCAAAGACACGGACATAATCAATATTGCTGCGATCTTCGACCAAGGCTCCCGGTGCATGCTCGCCCAGCATGGTGCGCGCCTCTTCCAGAGCGGCTTTGTCTTTACTTGACAACAGCAGCACGTCATTCGCGCCGAGCACAACATTTGGGGCGGGAATCCGGTTCTCTTGTCCAGTCCTCACCGCGATTACCATCACGCCGGCGGGAAAACGCGGAATCAGATCACCGAGTGTGCTTCCTACAATGTCGGATTGCTTGATCGCGACTTCCATCAATTCCACTCCGGTATCGGAAGGCACTTCGACCTTCGGTTTCAGCCAAAGCTGCATGAAGTACATGCAGAGAATCGGGATGATCACTCCCAACGGATATGCCACACTGTATCCGACGGCGGGATCGGCGTTCTTTGCGGCTTCAATTGCAGCCTGGAGAGCGGGCGTGTTGGTGCCTGAACCGGCAAAAAGGCCGGCAGTATAAGTCACGGGGATATGGAAAAAGCCCATTGATAACCAGGTAATACCGGCTGTGATGACCAGTGCCAACAGCGCAAGCAGGTTGTAGCGCCGGCCGGCGGCTCCCTTGAGGCCGTCAAAAAATTGTTTGCCGTAGTGTGTACCTACTCCGTACAGGAATAAAACCAGGCCAATCGAACCGACCAATCCCGGAGGTTGGGCCTTCGGAGCCATGGCTCCGATTGCAAGACCCACGAACAGAACCGCACCCACGCCGAGAGAGAAGCCCCTGATGCTGATTTCGCCGATGGCATATCCAAGGCCTATCACCAAAAACAGCGACAACAACTGTTGCTGCTCCAGAAATACTCTTAACCATTCCATCATTTCTCTCCTTTTTGCTATTCGTCGGTTACATTGAATGCCGCTTTTCCCAGTTGGGTTCAATCCCCGATCCACTCTTTATGTCTATTGTCAGAATATCCTCTTGTTCGTTCTTTGGTCAAGACCCTTGCCGCCGCAAGACTCCGCTCCTCCGACAAGAAGCGAATGAAGCGCTTGGTGATGGACATCGTCCCGCTAATTTCCCTGCCGGATTTCCGTTTTTACCGGCTTGTTGTCGGTTGCGGCTGCCGCTGCCGTCAGCTTGTCCGCCTCGACCACCCATCCACCGCCCACTGTCTTGTAGAGGTTGACCAATGCCTGAAAAAGAATCCCCTGGGTCTGAACATACTGAAGCTCCGCATTGAAAAGACTCCGCTCGGCATCGAGGACCTCGATATAGCTCGTGTAGCCGTTCTCGTAGCGAAGCCGTGCGATGCGGGCATATTCCCGGAGGGAGTCAACCTGTCGCTTTTGAGCATCGAGCTGCCCACGGGTGCGCATCTGATTCACCAGGGCATCCTCCACCTCCCGGAAAGCGTTCCGGATGGTCCTCTGGTAGTTGAAAAGGGCCTGCTGCTGGATCGCCTCGGCGGCCTTCTCCTGACCCATGATGGCGCCGCCCATGAAGATCGGAGCCGTCAGACTTCCGCCCCAGCTCCACATCTTCGCCGGGCCGGTGAAAAGATTCGATAGATCGGAACTCGACCACCCGAAGAGGCCCGTGAGCGAGATAGTTGGAAAGTACTGTGCCCTTGCCACCCCGATCCGGGCGTTTGCGGCAACGAGGTCCTGCTCTGCCTGGCGGATGTCCGGGCGCTTCGTCAGAAGATCCGATGGAAGACCCGCCGGAACGGTTGGAAGGACCAGATCATCCATCTTCTTCCCACGCAAAATAGGTCCTGGGTTCCTCCCGATCAGCACACTCAGCCCATTTTCTTGAGATGCAACCTGCTTCTCGATCTGAGGGATCGTCGCCAGGGCCTGCTCATACTCAGACTTCACCTGGTAGAGCTCCAGCTCGGAGATCACCCCTCCCTCATAGCGGAGTTTGAAGAGCTTATAAGCCTCCTCCCGGATCTTAACCGTCCGTATGGTCACCTCCAACTGCTTGTCGAGATCCCTAAGGGCGATGTAGCCGTTCGCCACAGAGCTGACCAGCGACAGGATAACAGATTGCCGAGCCTCCTGCGTCGAAAGCAAATCCGCCCGTGCCGCCTCATTGGCCCTTCGCAACTTTCCCCAGAGGTCGAGTTCCCAATAGCCACTGAAGGCGGCCTGGTAGTAGTCCACCGGGTTCTTCAAAGCAGAGGACAAGAGCGGGGACATGCCCTCCTCGGAGACTCGATTCCGCCCGGCTGAGGCGTCTGCCCAGATCTGTGGGAAGAGCCCCGAACGCCCCACCCAGTATCGCCCCACGTACTCCTCCACCCTTGCCGTGGCGATCCGCAGGTCGTCGTTCTCCCTCAGGGCCGTCTGTATCAATTCGTTGAGAACCGGGTCTCCAAACTGACCCCACCAGGCCGTGTTGGCCAGGTCCCTGGCCTCCTTCTCCTCGAAACGCCAGGCCCCCGGGCTGTCGATCGCCGGGCGCTTGTAATCGGGGCCAACGGCACAACCGGTAAGAATCAGTGCAATAATCATGGAGAGAAGCGTCTTATTCATGGCCTTCCCCTTCCTTTTTTGTCTCTTCAACGGGTAAATGTGTGTCCTTTCCCCACCGGTGTGAAAGCTTCTCCACGACATAGAACGTGACAGGGATAAGGAAGATGGCGATGAAACTTGCCGCCAGCATCCCGCCGATGACGGCCATTCCCATCACTTGCCGTGAGATGGCCCCGGCACCGCTTGCAAGGGCAAGCGGTACGCAGCCCAGTATGAAGGCAAAGGATGTCATGAGGATTGGCCTCAAGCGCAGTTTTGCGCCCGTCAGAGCCGCCTCGATGACAGGCTTGCCCTTGTCGTATTCCATCTTGGCAAACTCGACAATGAGGATCGCGTTTTTCGCCGCAAGCCCAATGAGCATGACCAGTCCGATCTGAGCGTAGACGTTGTTTTCGAACCGTAACAGCCACAGGGCGCCGAAGGCCCCCATAACGGCGATGGGCGTTCCCAAAAGCACGCTGAAGGGAAGTGCCCAGCTCTCGTACTGGGCGGCCAGGATCAGGAAGACGCACAGAAGCGAGAAGCCGAAGATGACGGCGGGCGACACACCTTCCTGGGCCTTCTTTTCCTGGTAGCTCATTCCGAGGTAATCGTAGCCCATCTCCGTCGGCATCGTCTCAGCAAAGACCTGCTCGAGGGCTTCCATGGCCTGCACTGAGCTGTAGCCGGGAGCAGCGGAGCCGTTGATCTGGGCGCAGCGGTAAAGGTTGTAGCGCATGGTAAACTCCGGCCCGGCAGTAGAACGGATATTGGTCACAGCCGCGAGAGGAACCATTGTGCCGTCGCTGTTTCGCACATGGAATTGTCCGAAATTCTCGGCCTTTGTCCGGTACTGACCCTCTGACTGGACGTAGATCTGCCACTGGCGGCCGAACCGGTTGAAGTAGTTCACGAAGGCGCCCCCCATGAAGCACTGGAGGGTTTGGTAGACATCCGAGAGTTTAACCCCCTGTTTGAGGACCTTCTTGCGGTCCACTTCAGCGAAGACCTGCGGCACGTTGGGGCGGAAGGTTGTACTGATGCCCGCCAGTTCCGGCCTCTTTCGTGCTGCATCGAGGAATCGGTTGGTCTGCTCGGCAAGGAACGCAATGTCTTTCCCTGCCCGGTCCTCGAGGATGAAGGTGAACCCGCCCGAAGTCCCGATGCCGGGGATGGCCGGCGGCGGGAAGGCAAAAGCGATGGCATCCTTCAGGGACCCCAGACCCCGGGACAGATGGGCCTTGATGGCTGCGTATTTTTCCTCCGGTTTCTTCCGTGCGGCCCAGTCCTCCAGGGTAATGAAGAAAAATGAGCTGTAGGTGTTCGCAACGCCGCTCAGCATGCTGTAGCCGACAACTGAGGTACAGTATTTCACGCCCGGCGTATTCTGGATGATCTCCTCGGCCTTTTTCGTCACGGCTTCGGTCCTCTGCAGCGAGGCCGCGTCGGGGAGCTGAAGCCCGGCATATACGTAGCCCTGGTCCTCGTCAGGGAGGAATGAAACCGGCAGGATCTTTCCGAAGAAACCGGGCAGGATAGCCATACCAAGAAGAAAGAGGAGGCTCAGCTTGCTCTTGCGGATGAGATGGTCGCACCAGTTCACGTACCCGTCGGTCGAACGGCCGAAGACCTTGTTGAACCAGTCGTAGAATTTCTGCAGCGGTCCCCAGGATTTCTTCTTCGGTCGAAGCAGGAGGGCCGACAGAGCTGGCGAGAGGGTAAGGGCGTTGAAGGCCGAGATAATGACGGAGACGGCGATGGTCACGGCGAACTGCTGATAGAGGCGGCCCGTGATGCCGGGGATGAATGCCGTCGGGACGAAGACGGCGGCCAGGATGACGGCAATGGCGATGACCGGTCCTGAAACCTCCTCCATGGCCTTAAGGGTCGCATCCTTCGGGGACATCCCGTGCTCTATGTGGTGCTCCACGGCTTCGACAACAACGATGGCGTCATCGACAACAAGCCCGATGGCTAAAACCAGCCCGAAGAGCGAAAGGGTGTTGATGGAAAACCCGAAGATGGGGAAGAGCATGAAAGTGCCCACCAGGGAGACCGGCACGGCCAGAAGGGGAATGAGGGTTGCCCGCCAGCCCTGGAGGAAGATGAAGACGACGATAATGACGAGGATTAGTGCCTCGTAAAGGGTCTTGATGATCTCCTTTATACCTTCGGTGACGGCGAGCGTCGTGTCGAGGGCCACCACATAGTCCAGGTCGGCGGGGAATCTCTCCTTAAGCTTCTCCATGAGCTTCTTGGCGCCGTCGGCGGCTTCGATCGCGTTGCTGCCCGGCATCTGGTAGAGGGCGATAATGGCCGCGGGCTTGCCATTGAGGCGGCCCATCATGTTGTACGATTGAGACCCCAGTTCGATCCGTCCCACATCACTGATGTGGATAAAGGAGCCGTCGGGGTTTGCCCGGATAACGATGTCGCCGAACTCCTGTTCGTTCTCGAGGCGGCCCTGGGACCGAACGGCATAGGTGAACTCCTGGCCCCTCGGTACCGGTTCACCACCAATCTGGCCGGCGGGGTTCACGGTGTTCTGCTGCTGGACGGCCGTGATGATCTCGGGGATGGTGATTCCCAGCTTGGCAAGCTGGTCCGGCTTTACCCAGAGGCGCATGGCGTACTGCCCGGCCCCGAAGATGGTGACGCTCGCGATTCCGGGAACGCGGGTCATCTGGTCGTTGATATTGATGTAGCAGTAGTTGGCCAGAAAGATGTTGTCATATGTCCCGTTAGGGGAAAAGAGGGCGAACACGATCAACGGCGCCGACGTCGACTTCCCAACGGTGACGCCCTGGTTGATCACGTCGACGGGCAACTGCGAGTTGGCCTGGTTTGTCCTCATCTGGGCGAGGATCTGGTCGGTGTTCGGGTCCGTCTTGATGTCGAAGTTCACCGTCAGGGACATCTTGCCGTCATTGGAGTTGAGGGAGTACATATAATTCATGTAGTCTACACCGGACATCTGCTGCTCGATCGGCGTGGCTACTGATTGCTCGATGGTCAGCGCGTCGGCGCCGGGGTACAAACCACTGACCTTCATTTCCGGCGGAACGATGTTCGGGAACTGCGCTGTGGGCAGACCCGACATGGCCACAAGGCCGACGATAACCATGAGAATAGAGATGACCATGGCCACGATGGGGCGGTTGATGAAGAATTTTGACATGGCGTTCTACCTCTTCTCGGCCTTCGCAGGCTCGGCAGGTTTTGAGGGGGTCTGGGTTTTTTCTTCCGGTTTCGTTTCGAGCTTTGTTTCAGCTGGTGTTTCCGGTTTTGCTTCGGGCGTCACCGGCATTCCGCTGCGAACCTTCTGTACCCCCGCAACGACGACGCGCTCACCGGGTTTGATGCCCTCGAGGATGATCCAGAGATCGTCGACGCGCTCGCCGGTCTTGACAGGCCGAATTTCCGCCTTATTGTCGGTCCCCACGACGGCCACCATGAATTTCCCCTGGATTTCCATCACGGCACGCTGGGGCACGAGAAGGGCGTCCTTGCGGACGAATGAGGCGACACGGATCCTTCCGTACTGACCGGGCCGCAGAAAGTTGTTCTGGTTAGGGAAGATAGCTACCAGTCTCATGGTTCCCGTCTTGACGTCAACCTGGCGATCGGCAAACCAAAATTTGCCCTTTTGCGGGTAAAGGCTTCCGTCGGCGAGGATAAGTTCCCCGTTGAGTTGCTCGATCCTCTTCATATCACGGCCGCCCCGGAGGTAATCCTGCTCGCTTACCTGTACGTTAACTTTGATCGGGTTGACTGTCGAGACCGTCGTCAACTCTTCCATCCCTCCCGGTCCGACCAGGTTTCCGATCTGGGCCTTAGCAAGGCCGGCGATGCCGTCCAAGGGGGAAGTGATCTTGGTAAAACCCAGATCAAGCTTGGCCTTATCGACAGAGGCCTGTGCAGAAAGGACCGCCGCGCGGGCCGAATGTTCCGCCCCAATGGAGTCATCGAGATCCTTCTTGCTGACGGCGTTCTGCTCCGCCAGAGGTTTAACCCGGGCCAGATTCGCCTTGGCTGTTGTCCAACGTGCCTGCTGGGCTTCCAGTTGGCCCTTCGCCTGCTCCAGCGCTGCCTGGAAGGTGCGCGGGTCGATCTCGAAGAGGACTTGCCCTCTCCTCACGAGGTCACCTTCACGGTAGTTTTGCTTTATAAGGTACCCCTGGACCTGGGCCCGGATGGTGGCGTTTACCATACCGTCGAGGGTTCCGATCCACTCCCGGTAGACAGGGACATCCTTCTGGATGACTGTCGTTACCTCAACAACGGGTGGCTCCGGGGCCTTCGTTGGGCCCTTTGAACAACCTGCAACGACGGCAAGTGACATAAGGGTCGGGATGACCAGTAACAACGATCTGCTTACCATATTTTTGCCCACCGTGACTCCTCCTTCCAGTGATCGTATATTCTCTGAAACGTTTAAGGTTTCGTTCTCGAACGGTTGCCTGTTGGAATTTATCCATGACCAGTAAAAACTGATGCTGAGGCCCTCGTCCGGCTCCTTACCTTTGCTCACTATCTCAGAAATCCGAGATGGCGTTGGTATTTCATTTTTTGTTATTTCTTAGGTTCCCTCTTGATTCCTTTCGCA
>DNYO01000009.1 GCA_003506795.1 Deltaproteobacteria bacterium | reverse complement strand
TTGGTGAGAAGATAGGATTTGAAATTGTGCGCCGAGATCCTCTGAAGTATTTCCGGAAGGTCTTTTCTCAGAAGCGGTTCCCCGCCTGTTACGTTGAAGCTTGTGGTAAAGGGGATCTCATATGTGTCCGACCACTGCCCGATGGTGTCGGAGATATCGCGCAGCGCGCCATCTATCTCGGGGAGCCCCATTTCTGTCATGACCCTTTCTTCCTGATAGCAATGGGTGCATGAAAGGTTACATCTCTCCGTAAGATGGAGCTGGACAAAAAAATCGAACATATCCTCTGTGCTGGCAGTTTTGTCGGTTCTCATGGTTAATTACGTAGAGAACTGGCAGCGAAGGCACTCCCGGGCTCTCGCTGCCAGTCAGCTGTAGCGTTGCAGACCTGCAACGTTAAGTCTTTCAGCTCTTTCATTTATGGCATCTCTTCGTGGGATCTTTTCCCAGCGTTTTCTTGATGCCATGCCAGAATAAGGCCTCTTTTTCGAGCGTCTTTCTGTCTACACCTTTCTTCATTGCCCTCACCTCCTTCTTGTCATGTTATCGCTGCTGTGCATGTATCAGTAAAAAATTATAGCAGTCTTCGATGGAGTGTCAACCGCTTACGTGCATAACTAACGGATTTAACAGGATGTTTGCCGCTAGGTTTGTTGACAGGTTTTTTGAGCATAACTAAAATTAGTAACATGCCGGGTGTACTCAACCGGCATGTTTGCTGTGATCGACGAGTAAGTGATGGGCCCTGTGAGCGGGGAAGGGAAATCAAAGACGATGTCAAAAGAAGGGTTGATCGGAATCGTAAATTGGCCGAAACACTAAGATTCAACACCGACAGAACATTCCATGAAGACCTTCATCGTGCCGTAGACGAGTATTTTCGGAGCACGGGACGGCAAAAACGCGGTGGGTGGCAGATTTATGTAAAATCCTGCGTTATTCTGGCATGTTTTTTCTTATCGTATTTTCTCCTTGTTTTCCTGGCTCAGAATGTTTTGCAGGGTTTGGTGCTTGCCATTATTCTTTCATCGAGCATAACCGCGATAGGCTTCAATATCCAGCACGATGGCGGACATCAGTCCTTTTCGGATCATCGCCTGGTCAACAGGCTGGCCGCGATGACAATGGACCTTGTCGGGGCCAGTTCCTATATGTGGCACTGGAAGCATGCCATGTTCCACCATAATTATGTCAACATAACGGGATACGACCCGGACATTGACCTCGGAGGCCTCGGAAGGCTCTCGCCGCACCAGGAATGGTTGTGGTTTTACCGCTGGCAGCATCTGTATATGTGGGTCCTCTATGGCCTGCTGGTCGTCAAATGGCAATTTTTTGATGATTTCAAAAACCTTATCACCGGCCGCATATACAGACATCGCATGCCGCGGCCAAAGGGAGCGGATCTTCTTATTTTCATCGCGGGCAAATTGTCTTTCCTCACGCTTGCTTTCGTGATCCCCTTGTTCTATCATCCACCCGGGGCCGTTGTCTTTTTCTACTTCGTGACGGTGCTCACGATGGGAGTGCCGCTGAGCATCGTTTTCCAACTGCCCCACTGTATGGAACGCGCGGATTTTCCGCTGCCCGTTGGAGATACCGGCGTGATGGAGAGCCCCTGGGCGGTGCACCAGGCCCGGGTGACGCTTGACTTCGACAGGCGCAGTCCGGTCAGGACGTGGCTGCTTGGAGGCCTTAATTTCCATATTGAACACCATCTTTTCCCCGGTGTTTGCCATACCAATTACCCCGGTATATCGAAACTGGTGGAGGAGGCCTGCCGGCAGGCCGGGGTGAAATATGCCGAGCACCCTTCCATCTGGGCCGGCCTCGCCGAACATTATCGCTGGTTGAAAAAAATGGGAATGCCGGACTACATAAGAGGCCAGCAATAATAAATCTGGTAACTTATGTAATATAATTGTATACTCATATAAGAATAAACTGTACCCACCCGGGAAGATGTCGCTCCCGATATTCAACAAGCGGGAGTCCTATAACTACCACCATAGCACCATTCCGGCCCTTCAGACTCTAGCAGCAAGCAAGGAGATTCCAAACGTGAAGTACCGTAACAAGACTATTTTGGGGAGGAACCGTTGCGCCATGGACCTGACAGGCGGGCGAGCCGACGATGAACGGCCCCTGCGGTCGGAACTCTTCAGCGTCTCTCAGATGCAGCAGCACGGAAAAAGTCTTGCCGCGCTGCATGTTCTGGGCGAGGACCACGCCCCCGAGCGGTTGTTGAACAGGCTTGCCGCCAACGAAGGTGTGCTCCTTGAGGTCCGTGATCTGGTGACCGAGGCCGTGAAGACAAGCCGCAGGATCACTCCAGCCGGAGAATGGCTGCTCGACAACTTCTATCTTATCGAGGAACAGGTTCGGGTGGCGAAGAGGCTCCTGCCGAAAGGATATGCCAGGGGACTTCCCCGCCTCAAAGACGGATCATCAAAGGGGTTTCCCCGTGTGTACGACATCGCCCTGGAGATAATTTCCCACGGTGACGGCCGGGTGGATCCGGAGAGTCTCAGCAGCTTTGTCGCCGCTTATCAGACGGTTGTCACGTTGCGTTTGGGCGAACTGTGGGCAATTCCCATCATGCTCCGCCTGGCATTGATCGAAAATCTCAGGCGGGTTGCAACACGGATCGCTACTGACAGAATTGACCGGAATAGCGCCGATCACTGGGCCGACAAGATAACGGAGACGGCGGAAAAGGACCCGAAGAGCCTGATCCTGACAGTCGCCGACATGGCCCGGTCAAACCCGCCGCTGGTCAGTTCCTTTGTCGCGGAGTTTACCCGTCGCGTCCAGGGACGCGGCGCCCCTCTTGCGCTCCCCCTTACCTGGATAGAGCAGCAACTTTCCGAGTCGTGCCTGACGATCGAACAGCTGGTTCAATCGGAAAACCAGCAACAGGCGGCCGATCAGCTTTCCATGAGCAACAGCATCGGGGGCCTGCGCTTCCTGAGCGCCATGGACTGGCGCGAATTCGTCGAACGAATGAGTGCCGTTGAGCAAACCCTGCTGGAGGACCCCGCCGGGATCTATGGCACAATGGCTTTTATCACCCGTGATCGATACCGTCATGTGGTGGAGGAAATAGCGAAGAAGAGCGGGCTTGCCGAAGATGAGGTGGCCCGTGAAGCCATCAATATCGCCGGGCAAGCCCCTATCGGGACAAACGGCGATAACCGGGCGAGACATGTGGGTTTCTACCTCATCGACGGGGGACTCACGCAGCTCGAAGCCCGCGTAAGGGTTCGCCCGTCCGTAGCTGACATGATTAGAAACACCGGCCGCAGGTTTTCTTTGCAGCTCTATCTGGGCTCGATCCTCCTCTTCACGATGGCCCTGACCGCCGGAGTGCTCGGCCAGACCCTCTCTGTCGGCATACGCGGCCCGCTGCCATGGATCGCCGGCGCTCTGACGTTTCTTGCGGTAAGTCAGCTCGCCATAGCGCTGGTTAATCTCTTTGCGACACGTCTTGTCACGCCCCATCCGCTGCCGCGGATGGACTTCTCCGGGGGAATCCCTCGTGAATCGTCCACCCTGGTCGTGGTCCCTACCATGCTGACGAGCCCCGAAAACATCGGGCATCTCGCCGATGCCCTGGAAGTACGGTTCCTGGCGAACCGGGAAGATAACCTGCGATTCGGGTTGCTTACCGACTTCCGGGATGCTCCCGAAGAGAGGATGGCCGGGGACGAAGCGCTCCTTTTCGCCGCGCGGCAAGGGATAGAGGAGTTGAACGAAAAATACGGGAGCTCCGCCGGGGATGTCTTTTTCCTGTTTCACCGCCCCCGCCTGTGGAATCGGCAGGAGCGAATCTGGATGGGCTATGAAAGAAAGCGGGGAAAGCTTGCGGAATTGAATGCCCTTCTCCGTGGAGGCGAGGGCAGCGGGTTCTCGCTCATCGTCGGCAATACCGGAGATCTGTCGGAAGTCAGGTACGTGATCACCCTTGACACGGATACGGAGCTTCCGCGCGACTGCGCCCGGCAACTCGTGGGGGCAATGGCCCATCCCCTGAATCTTCCTCTCTATGACGTGCAGAAGGGGCGCATCGTGAGCGGTTACGGCATCCTTCAGCCGCGGGCGGCGATAAGTCTGCCCGGCACCAACCGGTCTCGCTATGCGCGCATGTGGGGGAGCGATGCCGGCATCGATCCCTACACCCGCGTTATCTCTGATGTCTACCAGGACCTTTTTGGTGAAGGCTCATTCATCGGCAAGGGCATCTACGACGTTGACGCCTTCGAACAGGTGCTCAATGAACGCTTTCCCGAGAACCGCATACTGAGCCATGATCTTATCGAAGGATGTTATGTGCGCTCAGGGCTCATAAGCGATGTGCAGCTGCACGAAGAGTACCCGTCGCGCTACAGCGCGGACGTCAGTCGCCGCCGTCGCTGGATCAGGGGCGACTGGCAGCTTCTGCGATGGCTGCTGCCCGGTCCTCCCGGCCCCAACGCGCGCTTCCGGAAGAATCCCCTCTCGGCGCTGTCGCGCTGGAAAATCCTTGACAACCTTCGGCGCAGTCTTGTGGCTCCGGCATTGACGCTTCTTGCGCTCTTCGGCTGGATAGCGCTGCCATCCGCCTGGTTCTGGACTGCGTCGATCTTCGGTATCCTGGTGATCCCTTCCTTGATCACCTCCTTCATGGATCTCCTCAAAAAGCCCGACGACGTGGTCGCGACCCAACACCTTACCGGTGCGACCCGGTCCGCCGGCAGAAGCATCACCCAGGCGATCTTCGTGCTCCTCTGTTTGCCTCACGAAGCATTTTTCAGTGTGGCTGCCATCCTCCAGACCTTGTGGCGAATGCTGGTGTCGGGCAGAGGTCTTTTGGAATGGAACCCCTCCGGGGAGGCTGATCGCAGCAGTCGG
>DNYO01000336.1 GCA_003506795.1 Deltaproteobacteria bacterium | reverse complement strand
CTGAGAATCGACGGGGAAAGGCGGGCAAAACCATCGACATGCCTGTCGAGTCTCATGTACCTCTTGCCCAGCCTGCGGACCTCAAGTCTCCCGGAGGTCCGGCATGTCCTCCACAAGAGCAGGCTATCAGCATTCAACTCTTCCTCGATCTCAAGCCCGGTACAGGGGCCTTTCGCACCGATGAGATCCACTACGGCGTCTTCGATCCCGTGCCGCCCGTTCATTTCCTTTCAGCCCAGCACGGTCTTGATAACGCCCGCGATCTGCGCGCAATGACTTGCCGTCACGGCGTCGGTCGGTCCTTCCACCATTACCCTGCACATGTTCTGGGTGCCCGAATAACGAACGAGGACACGGCCATCGTCACCTAATTGCTTCTCAACCTGCTCTATTATTTCCATCACCTGCGGGATCGTGGAGATATCCGGTTTGCTCCTGACATCCACATTTATCAATTTCTGCGGGTAGATATCCATCATGTCCGCGAGTTCCGACAGGGGCTTGCCCGTTCTGACCATCGCGGCAACGAGCTGCAGGGCGGTGATGATGCCGTCACCCGTGGTGTGGTGGTCGAGAAATATCATGTGGCCCGACTCCTCTCCGCCGATGACTCCCCCGAGACGCATCATGTCCTCAAGGACGTAACGGTCCCCGACCTTGGCGGCGTGGTATGTGAAGCCGTATTTCCTGCAGGCAATCCTGAGCCCCAGGTTGCTCATAACGGTACCCACAACGAGGTCATTCTTGAGGTTGCCCCGCTCCTTGAGCATCCTCGCGCATATGAGCAGGATCTGGTCGCCCGCTATCTCGCGGCCTTTTTCATCGATGGCGATGAGGCGGTCCCCGTCTCCGTCGAAGGCAAGCCCGACTGCCGCGCCCTTTTCGATTACCCTTTCCCTCAGGTCCCGGGTGTGCTGCGAACCACATCCGTCATTGATATTGATCCCGTTTGGATTGTTGTGGATCACTTCCACATCCGCGCCAAGCTCCCAGAAGGTTTCCTGGGCAACCTTGTACGTGGCCCCGTTGGCAACATCCAGAACGATCTTCATTCCCTCGATCGACAGGTCGCGTGGGAACGTGTTCTTTAAAAAGACGATGTACCGGCCATGAACGTCATCAAGCCGAAAGGCCTGCCCCATTTCCCTCACGGGCGGCACGAGCCCGTGCAGCGTATTGCTCAGCATGAGGTCCTCGATGGCCTCTTCCTGTTCGTCGGACAGCTTGAAGCCATTGCCGGAAAAGATCTTTATGCCATTGTCCTGATAAGGGTTGTGCGAAGCAGAGATAACGATGCCCGCGTCGGCGCGCATGCTCTGGGCGATGAAGGCTATCCCCGGAGTCGGCAGAACCCCCAGCAGATAAGGATTGCCGCCCATGGAGGTTATCCCCGATTCCAGCGCGCCCTCAAGCATGTAACCGGAAATGCGCGTATCCTTCCCGATGACTATCCGCGGGCGATCATGCGTCTCTTTCAGGATGTAGACTATCGCCTGCCCTATGGCAAAGGCTATTTCAGCGTTCATGGGGTAGCGGTTCGCCTCCCCCCTCACACCGTCGGTACCAAAAAGTTTACCCATAAACGTTCCTTTTATTTTTATCGCAGTATGTTGAACATCATTATTATATCAAAACTCGCCATCTTTTCGCCATTTACTCCTTGCTCTCGCTCCTTACAAAAATAGCGACGGCGCTATCGTCCTCGCCCTGTCACGGTACCCGTCAACGATCCCCTGAAGCCAGGCCACACCCATGGCGGAAACATCGCTGCCAAGGGCCCGAATGACGTCTATGTATCGCGCTGTCTTTGCGCTTCGCGCCCCGTCGAACATCGAAAGAAAGTCGTCCCGGGACCTTTCCGCGACGCTATCCGCGAGAGGTGATGCAAAGAGGTCTTCTATCTCGCCGAATTTTTCGTAAAACTCCCTCTTTCCTGCCGCGACTTTTGCTGCCTGTGTCTCGTTTTCGGGAAATGTCCCTGCCTTTTCCGCCAGGGTCTTCAGGCGCTTCAAACGCTCTTTTTTCCCGAGGGCCAGCTTGTCAAGAAGTCCCGCAAAAACAAGGCCGCCGAATTCCTGTGAATCAAAAAAGGGGCGCCTGACGTGAACGTACCACTCACGAAGCGCCATCAGGTTGGCTATGTAAATGATATTGTTCTCCACGATACGGCGGATACCCGCATACGTCCCGCGCTTGAAGTCGATAGTCTTTGCCGCGTACGTCTTTCCCACGATCAGTTTGTTGCCCGCGGTTACATCACTCCTCAGCACCGAATTCGCCGCAACGACATTTCCGTACCCCATGCGAATCGGGCCGACGATACCCCCCTGCCCTCCGAGGAAGATGGCCGGCTGATTGAGCATGACGCCGCGGGGGACGTCGCCGATCAGCGACGCCGTGGTCTTGTCCCCGTCGGGCGTGAAATTGAAGTGAATATAGGAACTGCCCACTTCACTGTGGTCCTTCCGGCTTGTTCCTCCCGCCATCAGGCAATCACAGAAATTTATGAGGCTGCCGAGCGTCACAAAAGGGAAAAGTATGGTCTGCTTTATGCCGACACAGTGTGCGCCGTTTGCCTCCTCTTCAAGAATACAACCCTCACGCACGTGGGCCCCGAGGCCCATGTTCGCCTTCTCGAGAAATACGGAGGCGTTGAAATAGCCCCCCTTCAGCTCCACCCGGGGGCCCAGCTGGCAGTTGTCTATCGTCACCGGGCCTTCATGCCCGATCGTACAGCCCGACGATATGACGGTATTCTCGCCGTAGATCCTGCATCCCGGATAGATCCTGACGTCTTTTCCGGATACATGGTCGACATCCACCTCCTCGCCCACGTCCAGCGTCAAAGGGTTCGGAATATCAACTCCCTTATTGACGAGCTGCATAACCTTCTCGTAGCACCGGGGTCGAACGTCCATACTCACATCACCTCCGTTAACAGTGACGATTTGTCACGATTTTCGAATAGCCGGAATCATAATCGGCACCGGTGAAATGATAACCGTTATCGTGTTACCTTTGCAATATCAATGAAGAAAACCGGCGCAAAACAACACGTTACACACCCCGCACCCGGCGGCGGACCCATTTGCATCCCGCTATGATTGAC
>DNYO01000017.1 GCA_003506795.1 Deltaproteobacteria bacterium | reverse complement strand
GACCACATCGGGGCGGCGCCGATGGTACGGTCGCGCTTCGGCACACGACTCATCATACATGAAAAGGACGCGGACATCGTCGAACGGGGAGACACCCGGCTCACCGCCTCATTCTGTTTCGAGGTCGATTTCAAACCCCTTCCCGTTGACAGAAGGCTTGCGGGCGACGCGGGAACCCTTCACTTCGCCTCCCATGACCTCGAGTGGATCCACACTCCCGGCCACACCCCGGGATCGATATCCCTGTTCCTGGACGTGGAGGGTGAACGCATCCTCTTTGCCCAGGATATCGGTGCGCCCCTCCTTGAAGAATTCGACTGCGACCCTTCTGCCTGGCTTACATCAATCCAAAAACTCTTCGCCCTTAATGCCGACATCCTCTGTGATGGTCACAGCGGCGCCTACGGACCGAAGGATGTCGTCAGACAATATCTTGAATACTGCCTCGCCTCCCAGCATCAACAGGGATACATCAAAACCCCGTAACCGCACTCTCTGCTGTCATCACAAACGATGACAGCGCACTCTTCAAAACGACTATCTGATAATTGTTCTTTCTGCGACAGACAGGAAAGGCTCCATTGCTTATCCTATCTTTAGTGAATATCAAAAAATAACGGATATCCATGGAGGTGCTAGTATCGGTTCAAGATGTAAGGGAAAATAAGCAGCTGCAAAATCTTTTATAAAAGGAGAGACAATTATGAAAAGGGCATTTGTGTTGACAATGATGGTAGCAATCGCAACAGTTTTCTTCCTTCTCCCGGGCACGGGTATCGTCGGAGCCCAGACAGGCAGCGGAGGAGCCTCGGATCAGCCGCCGGCGCCGAGTGCATGGGCAGTGCAGGCGCAGCAGGCGGACGTAATGATATCCGAGGCGCAGAAAACGATCCAGCGGTGCAACGAGGAGATCGCGCAGGCGGAAGCAATGAAAAAGAGGGCCCAGGAAGGCCGGGCGAGAGCCCAGGCTCTTGGCGGCACAAAGGAAGATCAACCGCAATATCCCTGGCTTTCCATGGAAAAAGCCGCCGATAAGATGATTGCAGACGCCCGTAAGACCATCGAACGGTGTGAATTACAGATAAAGACGGGCAAAGCATTGAAAGTAGAGGCAGAGAACGAACTCAAGAAATTGGGGCAGTGAAGGAACGGGGAGGCCTTGAACCTCGAAGGCCGCTGTCGGAATCGCGACACCCCTATCCCACACCCCGAACAGATTCTTAAAAGGTGAATACAGGGAGGCTTTCCGTACTCCGCGAGCTCAAGGAACGGCCCTCCCTGTATTCATCACCTTTCGTCGGAAACATCGTCCGCCCTGTGTCGTGTATTGGAGGAGAATATGAATAATGACAAGAGAAGAGGGCTAACGCTGCTGATCGTGGCAGCGGCCCTGTTTACGTTCGCCTGGGTATCCCCGGGAGGAACGCCGGCCTTTGCTCAGACAGGTCAGAAACTATATTCGGACACGAAGAGGAGCCTCCCCGAATTCAATCTCCCCATACCCCAGGACCAAACTGAGAAGGATTACCTTGGCCTTTCGGGAAAGGGGACCTTCAAAATCGGACAGATTAAAGCCCAGGTTGTAATCATCGAGGTCTTCAGCTTCTATTGTCCCATTTGCCAGGTTCAGGCCCCCCTTGTGGCTGAGGTTTACCAAAAAATACAGGGGCGTCCGGACCTGAAGGAAAAGATAAAGATGATCGGCATAGCAGCCACAAACAGTGCCTTCGAGGCTAAATCTTTCAAAGAGACTCATCATGTACCCTTCCCTGTCTTTCCTGACGAGGAAGCGGACGCCGCCATTGCACTTGACGTCAAATATACGCCGACCTTTATCGGGGTGAGAGTGGACGGCACGGGGTCTCAGGAACAGTTTTACTGGCTGCCGGGCGCCTTCAAGGACTCCACGAAGTTCCTCGAGGAAATACTGAAAACATCAGGGTTGGAGTAGGAGAAAAGGAATGGGGTGGAAGGGAAGTCTCCGGAAATCTATCACCTGCGCGGTTATTGTCGTGATTGTGCTCTCAAGCGGGGTAGCCTACGGGCAGTCCGCAATCCTCAGAGACGCCATCTATCCCGTCGGTAAACTCGCCCCGAGGGACTCCAGTCCGATATTGAAGGTGGGGGATACCGCGCCTGACTTCACGCTCCCCTCCATCGAAGGGAGTAAGGTTTCGCTTCGCGACTACCGCGACAGGAAGAATGTCGTCATCTCCTTCGTACCCGCGGCCTGGACACCCGTCTGTTCCGATCAGTGGCCCGGCTACAACGTGTCGAAAAAACTTTTTGAGAAACACAACGCCATGCTTCTCGGTATCACCGTGGATAATATTCCCACCCTCTATGCCTGGACCCGGCAAATGTCCCCGGACAAGTTGTGGTTCCCCGTATTGAGCGATTTTTACCCCCACGGCGCCGTCGCTTCAAGATACGGAGTGCTCCGTTCAAGCGGGGAATCAGAAAGGGCCCTCTTCGTGATCGATAAGAAAGGCACTATCAGATACATAGACATACACGACATAAACAAGCGCCCCCGTCTTGAAGACCTGGCCCGGGCGCTCGAACTGCTGGATAAACAGTAGTTCGGCAAGGTCAGGCTACCCGCAAAGCGGGTCGTGGCTTTTGCGAACGGGGAAGGAACGGTGAGGGGGAGGACGCGGGTTTCATTTAGCTCGCACGGCGAGCGAGAGGGGGAGGCTCCACGGGCTTTTGCTCGTGGAGGGGGCGACGTGAGCCCCTATATACTGTATACTTCCTTACCCAGTGTCTTGACCCAGTTCTGGGCCAGAACCTTCTGGGCCTCTTCGGTCCTGTCCACGCCGAGGATGACGATGGCGTTGCCCGAAACCCTGCCGAGGTGGGGATAGAGATAATGGACATTGATGCCGGCGGCTTTGAGCGGCTTGAGGACGGCCAGCAAGCCCCCGGGGTGATCCGGAGTCTCGACTGCAAGGACACCCGTCTCGCGGGGGTTAAATCCATTACCCTTGAGAATGTTCTTTGCTTTTTCGGGATCGTCGACGAGAAAACGCACGGTACTGATATCCGATGTATCTGCAACGGAAATGGCGCGAATGTTCACTCCTTCGCGTCCGAGAAGCTCACTCACATGGGAGAGGGCCCCGGGTACATTCTCAAGACTGATGGATAGCTGCGTGATGACCATTGTTCTTACTCCTTGACATAATTAAAACCCATTTCCAGGGCTTCCTTGTTCAGCTTGATCAGCTTTGATCTCCCCTCGCCGAGAAGTTCGGCAAGGTTCTTTATCATCGCATCGAAGGATATGATGTTGCTTGCCTTGATAAGCGCCCCGAGTATGATCATGTTGGCGACCTTGATGGTTCCCAGTTTCTCGGCAAGCTCGCTCGTGGGGATGGCCAGGACCTCGATATCGCTTCTCGCGGACCCTATGTCGACGAGGGACGCATTGACGCACAGGAGGCCTCCCGACTGGAGGATGTTCTGAAACCTGTTGAAGGAAGGCTGGTTCATCGCGACGACGAATTCCGGTTCCGAAGCGACCGGAGAGGCAATCTCCTCGTCGGAGACGACGACAGTACAGTTTGCCGTACCCCCGCGCACCTCGACGCCGTAGGAAGGAAGGTAGGTAACGTACTTTCCTTCCAGCATCGCCGCATTCGCCAGGGTAAAGCCCATGGAGAGAACACCCTGCCCGCCGAAACCTGAAAATATCGTCCTTGTTGTCATGAGACCTCTTTTACCACTCCCAGGGGAAATTGTTTCGTCATTACTTCATCTATCCATCGACATGCCTCGACGGGCCCCATCTTCCAGTTAGTGGGGCATGGTGAAAGGACCTCCACAAGGGAAAAACCTTTTCCGTCGAGCTGACACTGGAATGCCTTTTTGATGGCCTTTTTTGCCTTGATGACGGCGGCGGGGCTATTGACCGTAACCCGCTCCAGGTACACCGTCCCGTCGAGCATCGCGAAAACCTCGCAAATCCTCACCGGGTGACCCGCGAGAATGGGGTCTCTTCCCAGGGGTGTCGTCGTTGTCACCTGATTGGTCAGGGTTGTCGGCGCCATCTGTCCGCCGGTCATTCCATAAGTTCCATTGTTTATGAAGATTACAGTTATATTGTCTCCGCGGTTTGCTGATGATATGGATTCACCTAGGCCAATTGATGCGAAATCTCCGTCTCCC
>DNYO01000180.1 GCA_003506795.1 Deltaproteobacteria bacterium | reverse complement strand
GCTCTTCGTCTTCACGGGCCCCATCTATTGTGGCGAAATCAAGAAGACGATCGGCAGGAACGGCGTTGCTGTCCCGTCTCATCTCTACAAGATCGTTTACGACCCGGCAAGGCGGGAGGCCATAGCTTTCGCCATGCCCAACGAAGAACTCAATTCCCAGGACATGCCTTGGTATATAGTCACCATCCGGGACATAGAGGCGTGGACCGGCCTGGATTTTCTGTCCAGCCTGGACCCGGCTCTGCAGGACGCCGTGGAGACGGCGAAGGCAGGCTCACTATGGAACTGATCTCAAATAACTTGAAAACACAGCAGCAATAAGTATTATAATTCATTGCAACACAATTCAAGGAGGAGCATGCATGAACAAAAAGCAGCTGTCAGAGTTCACTGCCGAGCAGGCAGGGTTGACCAAAGCAAAGGCCGAGGCTGCGGTCGACGCCGTCTTCACCGCCATAGCCGACGCCCTCGGCAAAGGTGACGACGCGACTTTCATCGGATTTGGAAGCTTCACGGTGACAGAGCGCAGCGCCCGCAAGGGCAGAAACCCTCAGAACGGACAGGAGATAGACATCCCGGCCAGCAAGACGGTCAGGTTCAAGGTCGGCAAGGACCTCAAGGAAAAACTTCGATAACGGCTACCTCAGGGCCCCGCACATCTTTGTCCAGCCAGCACCCCTGCGTTAGGCGGGGCCCTTCTAATCCTTATCGTCCCCCATCCGCAACCCTCTGAACCGACTCTCCTTCTATCGCCCCGCTCGATTGCCTTCCGAATCTTTCCGGCAGCATAAGACAGTGGCCGTGCCCAGTAGCAGTCAATGTTTGTCCTTGCTTAACAAGAAAAGTGCGATGAAGGCTCAGAGGTTCCCGGGTGCGGGTTTATTGCGATCTGCCTGGGGGAGCGCTGATACCATGCGTCGAGGAGTATCGGTAACTCCGGAGAATGACGGACAAGGGGCCGGGTCTGCGCTTACCTGCGCCCGGTTTCGCTTTCGTCCTCACTGCCTTTCATGTGTTGCCTGTACACTCTGTCGGCCGCGTCCCACTGTTCCAACCATTTATCCTGGGCACTTCTGAGAGCCACCAGAATCTCGCTGGACTCCCGGGGCCCCGATGCTGAATCTCCGTCGCGATGCAACCCCGTAATCTTTGAGCGGAGCCTTATGAACTCGTCGAATGCCTCCGAGACTCCCGGTTGCGCCGTGATAAATGTATATCTGTCCATCTGCATACCCCTTCGACTTTGTTTGCTTGGCATGCTCTTGTATTACCTCTTCCCCGGGGCTTTCCGGCCGAAAGCAATACACATACATCAAGTTCTTTCAATAGACGTTCCGAAAACGGCCTTGTTCTTCTCAAGGCTGCCCGGGCACCTCAAGCGGGCAGGGTGGGGAACGGCCAGCTACCGCGAGCTGCGCAGGATCGCGGAGTCCGACGCCGATGCACTCGTGCGCGGCATCGACGTATTCGTCGTAGGGACGATAATCAAACGGCGGGGCCCCGAGTTCCTGGAACGTAGGAAAGCTTCAGATACCTTTGAGAAATCTCAACAACCGGATGCTGACAATTTTTGAGGAATACAGTATAAAAAAGCAGGGGCAAGAATGGCTGCACTCAGGGATAGTGCGTTTTTTCTGCGGCTGCCTGGTGGAAAATGGCCTCAGAGTCAACAAAGTGATTCTCTTTGGCGCGCAAAGCTTACAACAAGATGCTGAAATAAGAACGATCCGAAAGTTCCTGTTTCCCCTCGGCAATGTAACGATGACGCCCGAGGAATGGGAGAGCAGAGCTTCTATCATCGCTGAGCACGCAAAGAAAGGAAAAGTGATATATGCGGCTTGAGGGGTGAATGCGGCTGTACAGAGGGGTGGCTTCGGCCACCCTTTTTTCTTGCCGCAAGTAATATATCTGCAATAGTATCTTCATTAGGGTTCGAAAAATACTTCACAAAGGAGATGATCATGAGAACGACATGCATTCTCGCGCTTATTGCGCTTATACTGATGGCAGCCGTACCGGTCTCTGCCGGGACAACACCTGAAGAGGACGAATTTCCCAATTACGCCTCGCCCGTCCTCGCTGACACAAACACCTCTGACGAGGCAGGCGGCAGGGAGACTGTTGGAGACACCGCGGCCGCAGTCGAAAAGACGACGGATCTTGCCGCCGTCACGTGCGGTATCGCCCCAGCGAACGGCCTTGCGGCTATTCCCTGCATCGCGGCCCAAGGCATCAATCTTCTGTCCGCAGGCGTCAGCTGGCTCTTCGGCAAATAACACAGCAGCTCTTTCCGAAAAAACAACTCAAACACAATCTTATAACAGACAAATTAAAGAAACGAAAGGAGCCTAAATGGCGAATACTTTCTATTCGTTCGAAAAGAACAAGCTTCTCAAGCCTATTTCGCAACTCATCGGCATAACGGGGTCCAAGGCCTCCATGCCGGTGCTGTCCAACGTTCTTCTTGAGTTCTCGCCGGAAGGCAGCCGGGTGACCGCCACGAACCTCGAGACGTCTGCCGTGATCACCCTTGATGTCACCATGCCCGAATACCTGAAATTCCTGGTGCACGCCAGAAAGTTCACCGAAATGATCAGGGAGCTCGACAACGATAACATCGAGTTCACCATGGACGGTCAGGTGCTCGACGTACGGCAGAAACAGACCAAATACACCATAGCCCTGCAGGATATAGGGGATTATCCCGAAATCCCGCGGCCGGCCACCGATAAGACGAAGGAGGTCCGCGTGAGAACCGACGTCCTGAAGGCCGCCTTTGACAGGACCGAGTTTGCCGCGGCCCGCGATGAGACGCGTCTCATCCTCAACGGGATCTTCCTGTCCTTCGCCGGCAAACAGTTCGTGTCGGTGGCCACCGATGGCTTCAGGATGGCATGTTACGGCCAATCGACGGAAGCCGAAGTCGACCTGCCTGGAGTGGTTGTTCCCAGATCCGCAGTTGGAGAGATCAGGAACATCATCCTCGCCGGCACGGCCGAAGATATCGTCATGATCAGCGCCTCCGAGACAGGCGTTGTCTTCGAGACCTCCCGCGCTACACTGATATGCCGCCAGATCGAGGGTGAGTTTCCCGATTACAAGGGCGTCATCCCGACGGGAAACGAACGGATTATAACCGTAAACCGCGATCTTTTACTGAAGGCGGTACGCAAAGTGGCGTCCATATCCGAAAGGAACGACCCCGTCCAGATCACGGTGGCGGGGGAAACCATGGATGTTCTGCTTGAATCAGGCATAGGCAGGGCCAGAGAGAGCGTGCCGGTCGCCTACAGCGGCCCGGAACTGAATGTGAACATGAACATCAAGTACCTTTTCGATGTACTGCAGAAGATCCCCGACGATAATGTGATCATAGAGGCGCCCGCAGGCTACGGTGCTTACGTCCTGAAGGGATTGAATGCAACGGATTATGTCAACATCATCATGCCAATCAAAACCTGATGCTTCGACATCACAAGCCCCCTAGAGCTTTCGCCCCTGGGGGCTTTTTTATTCGTCCGGTGTGTGAATGCTGAAGGTGGGTAGTCCGTCCTATCCAATAACGATCGGCATATAGCGCGTGTCGCAGAAATTGGATGGAATGGTGTAAGACCAGGCTTTGTTGCGTATCTACCAAAGCAATATCGCGCCCTCGGGAGATGGGCACTGATTACGGAAAGAAGTCTACGCGGAATACAAACGCAACGAACCCGCACGCTTCATTTTGATGCGCTTGTCTATTCCTCCTCATGCGTCTAACGCGCGCCGGATTGCTTGCGCTAATTCATGTCTTGCTAAGGGTTTTATGATGTAGACGTGGTTCAGCTCCGAAGCAGTGCCGTCTGAAAGACCATACCAAGGGCTAGACCCCGGGGCAGGCCCTGCCAGCCAGCCGTCTTTCCCGGTTGTAGCCCTTGGACCGTCGGCCGGCGGGGCTTGAGGGCTTAGAGAGGTTCTTCAAAGTCGTACCGCTTACCACCGGGGCTGCTTTTGCAGTGGTCTCCCATCTCGATTCCAAACATCCCAACATGTCCGAGTTGATCGGGCGATTTACCACGATGAAATCCGCTTCCTTCTTCTTTTGTGGTTTCCCCGGCGCCTTTACCTCCGGAAATCCCCGCGATTAAGTCACTGATCCTCGCGGTAAGGCAAGATCATTATAACATGCGCCCTTAATATATCAATAAAGTTCAGGGCGCGACATCGGACGCCCTGCATCCGCGAAGTACAGCGCTCCGCGTGAAGGCGACGTTGACAAACCCTACGTAGAGACATAGGGTGTTGCAAGTGGTTTTTTCACACATTCTCGATGTCAGGGTCCCGGACCCGGGGAGGCGTTATGAAAAATGTAACAAAGATTCTGGTGCCCACGGATTTCTCGGAATATTCCGCCAGGGCTCTTTCAAGGGGCGTTGATATTGCAAAACAGAACGGGGCGGAGATCGTGCTCTTACATGTCGTCGACCAGGACATCCAGGCATGCACCATGGATTACTGCATGCAGGAAGAAGAGGTGGAAAAACAAAGGAAGGTGATGCTCGATGGAGCAAGAGACCGTGTACGCAAGGAAGCCGCCACGCTCTCGTCGTCCGGCGAAATCAAAATCTCAGCAGAGGTCGTCGAGGGCATCCCCTACGAGGAGATTCTGAAATTTCAGGATCTCAACAAAGTGGACCTCATCGTCATCGCCACCCATGGCAAGTCGGCCCTGGCGAAATATTTCCTTGGCAGCGTGAGCAGCAACGTTCTCAAGGGGGCGAAATCCGAGGTCTTGCTGGTCAGATAAATGAAGCCGGAAACCTCCGGTCAACTTTGAACCGCCTGTAACCAATAAAAAGATGCCTGGGTTCAGTCAGGCTATGATCTCGTTCAAAGAGATATTGCTGTCAACCATCATCATAAATTCACACAAAGAATATGTTTCATTTCCAGCTTCGCCGAAGATCCCTGGGTTTTGACGCGATCTATCCGATGGATATACTAGTATATCTGCCAGAACAGGAGGCCGGCGGTGATTGTAAAGGTTCAAAAATGGGGCAACAGCCAGGGGCTGCGCCTCGCAAGACAGGTCCCTGAGGATGCACATATCTCCGTTGGCGATCATGTTGAAGTGACCACAAAAGACGGCGCGATCGTGATAGCCCCGGTGAAGTGTATCCGTGGCAGAGCCCGCCTGCGGGAACTGGTGTCTCATATACCCAGACACTATAAACCGGAAGAGGCCGATTGGGGTAAAATTGTCGGCAAGGAAGGATGGTAAATGAAATCCTACATTCCAAAGAAGGGGGATTTCATCGCCGTTTCTTTCGATCCACAATCAGGTCATAAACAGAGAGGTCGTCGGCCCGCCCTTGTCGTAAGCAATACACTTTTCAACGAGAAAACGGGTCTTGCAACGGTGTGCCCCTTGACCACGACAGATCGAGGCTACCCTTTCCATGTACCGGTACCAA
>DNYO01000006.1 GCA_003506795.1 Deltaproteobacteria bacterium | reverse complement strand
CCTTGCGGGGAGGGCAGTTTTGACTTTAATTTAACCCTTCGTTCTGATATAAGGTACAAGGAGGAAGTCATGGAGAAGGTCGGGATCGTTGGTGTGGGGAACATGGGAGAGTCTATTCTTAAGGCCCTCTTGAAAAGCAGGATTAAGAAGGACAACCTCTGTTTTGCCGAGACAAAGAAAGAAAAGGCTCTCTCCATCGGGAAAACCTACGGGATCAGACAGGTAAAAAAGATCGCCGAACTGCCGAAGAGATCCGATCTCGTCGTGGTTGCAGTCAAACCGCAAGACGCTTCGAAGGTACTTCCCGACATAGCGTCTTCCATGGATGATTCGAAAATCCTCGTTTCCATCATGGCGGGCGTCACCATATCGAACATCCTGTCTCTGTCGGGCAGGCCCCTCAGGATCGTCAGGATGATGCCCAATATCGCTGTCAAGGTAAACCAGGGGGTCATCGGCATCGCGGCCGGCGCTGATGTCGCCGGGGAAGACCTTGCCAGGATAAAGGCCCTCTTCTCCTGCCTGGGCCTGACCATCGAGTTAGGGGAGGACCTGATGGATGCGGAAACCTCGCTGGGTGGGAGCAGCCCCGCTTTTTTCCTTCTCTTTCTCGAAGCAATGATCGATGCGGGGGTCAAGATCGGGATCCCCAGGGACAAGTCCAAAGCCATTTCGATGCAGGTCATAAAAGGCACCGTCGCCATGCTGGAAGAGGAGCAAATCCATCCCGCGTTAATGCGTGAAATGATAACCTCGCCCGGCGGCACTACCATTAGCGGGCTCGCCGTTCTGGAAGACAGGGCCTTCAGGGGAATCGTCATCGAGGCGATAGAACGGGCCTGTCAGAGGGCGAAAGAGCTCTCCCTATGATGAACCAGTACCAGAGCAGACGTCAGTTAATGGTTGACACGCAGATCGTGGCCCGAGGCGTAAAAGACCGGCGCGTTATCAATGCCATGTTAAAGGTGCCCAGGCACCTTTTCGTCGATGAAGCTTTGTGGCCCGAGGCATATGACGACCATCCACTCCCCATCGGTGAGAAACAGACAATTTCGCAGCCCTATATCGTGGCCCTCATGTCGGAGCTCCTTCGGCTCACCGGCAAGGAAAAGGTCCTTGAGATCGGCACCGGGTCGGGCTACCAGTGCGCCATCCTGGCGGAACTTGCAGACCAGGTCTACACCATAGAACGGATACCCGACATTGCAAAACGGGCACGAAAGATCTTCGACCAGCTCAAATACACCAATGTGATCATTCATATCGGTGACGGCACTCTCGGTTGGAAGGAACACAGCCCGTACGATGGAATCATCGTAACCGCCGCGGCGCCGCACCCTCCAGGTGCTCTCCTCGAGCAGCTCGCAATGGGAGGAAGGCTTGTCATTCCTATCGGAGACGAATTCTCGCAGGATCTTATTGTTTTTACCCGCGAGGACAAGAATAATTATTCCGAGGAGAATTACGGCAGTTGCAGGTTCGTGAAACTGATCGGCGAACAGGGATGGAGAGAATGAACGGCGAAAAAGACGCAGTAGATTTTGTCCGCTACGACGATATTCAGGTGGAACGTCTCTATATGAGGGACCTTCGCAAACTGCCGGTCATTACCGTCGAAGAAGAAAAGATGTACGCCGGGAAAGTGGCACAGGGGGATCCCGAGGCACGCAAGAAGATGATCGAGGCGAATCTGCGCCTCGTCGTCAAGATCGCGCGCAGGTATGTGAACCAGGGCTTAAGTCTCCTCGATCTCATAGAAGAAGGCAACATCGGCCTCATCAAGGCGGTGGAAAAATTCGACCTGGCAAAGGAATGCCGGTTCTCGACATACGCCACATGGTGGATCAAACAGTCCATCGAGCGGTCGATAGCAAACCACTCCCGCACGATACGGCTGCCCGTCCATGTATCTTCGAGGGTGAACAGGATATCGAAGATCATCAACGCCTCCGTCGAAAAGACAGGCAGAGAGCCTTCACTGGAGGAGATCTCGGCGGAATCGGGATACCGGATTGATTTTGTCAGAAATCTCTTCACCATGGCCATCAAAACGTACTCACTGGAAAGCTATATTGACGAGAACTCGAAACTGACCCTCGAGGAGGTCATCCCCAACCCCGACAACGAGGAACCTCTTTCCATCCTGGAACACACCAGGCGCATGGAAGAAGTGGCCTCATGGCTTGACACGCTCAACTCGGACGAAAGAAAAGTAATCATGCTGCGTTTCGGCCTTGACGGGGACGAACCGCAGACCCTGGAATCCATCGGGAAGACTTTCGGCGTAACGCGGGAACGTATACGCCAGATCGAACAGAAGGCCCTCAACAAGCTTCGGAAAATAGTGAAAAGAAGGAATATTGGAACAGAAAGTATCTGAAGCAGCCCGCCGAAACCCCGCACTGGACATCATTCGAAAAGGTTCAATCATCACGATAATAACACTTATCAGCAGACCTCTCGGTTATGTCCGCGAGGCCATTCAGGCGTACCTGTTCGGTGCCACCCTGCTCGTCGACGCCTTCATCGTGGCCTTCAATTTTCCCGAGCTCATTCAGACGCTCTTCTTCTCCGGGGCAACAAGTGCTTTTCTGATACCCGTATGCACGAAATATCTCAATGACCGGGAGGAATACTCCCGCATCTATTCAACATTTATAAACATCTCCATAGTACTCACACTTCTTGTCTCTGTCCTCTTTTTCCTCTTCAGCGGTACCGTTGTCAGAATGATCGCCCCCGGATTCTCCCCAGAGGCGAAGGTCATCACGAACAACCTCTTCCTTATCATGATACCCGTCATCGCCTTTCACACGGTCCTGTCCGTCATGAAGGCATTCCTCAATGCGAAGGAACACTTCGCGGCCCCCGAACTCTCGGGAATAATCTGGAATCTCTTTTTTATCGCATCGGCGGTCCTGTTCGGAAAAGAACTCGGTATCTACAGTCTTGCAATCGGCGTAACCGCGGGCTCCCTCATGCAGATCGTTATGCAGTACCCGTACCTCAGGAAGTACGGTATCCGCTATCATCTTGCGCTCGATCTCAGCCACCCGGCCATCGCGACGGCCAAACGCCTTTTCACCGGCGCGCTTATCGCAACATCCATCGTACCGATCAACAGTTTCGTCGGGAGGATCATTGCATCCTACCTGCCTCACGGCGAGGTGGCGTCGCTTTCGTATGCATTCAGGATATTCATCCTTCCCTTCAGCCTCTTTGCGGTCCCTGTCTATACGGTGATGTTCTCCAAGCTCTCGAAGCTCTTTCATGACAGGGACATGCAGAATTTCAAAGCCCACATAGACAGTTCCGTTGTACTCATCTGTGTCACCCTTATCCCGGCCACTATCCTGCTGTGCACCACAGGCGATTTGTGTGTAAAGATCCTCTACGAGCGCGGCGCCTTTACCGCAACCGATACGGCAATGACAACAAGGGCCCTGTTCGGCTACAGCGTCGGCCTTGTCTTCTACGGGTTGTCCATCTCCTTCGTGAGGATATTCAATTCCATGCACGACATGAAAACACCGGCGCTTATCGGCATCACGTCCATCGTACTCAATGCGATCATCGCATCTATTCTCATGGTCCCATTCAGGAACCTTGGGATCTCTCTCGCGACGTCCATAGTCTCGCTATACAACTTTGTCTTCCTCTATGTCATCCTCAAGCGCAGGACCCGTTACGCACTGACCCGGACCGCCACGAGGGACATAATCAAATCAATCTTTGCCGGAATCGTGCTGACCCTTCTTATTGTGCTCACCAGGCGGCTTCTGCCCGGCAAACTTCTCACCCCGCTTATCATCAGCGCTTTTCTCACAATTGCTGTTTATGGTATGGTCTTCAAAAATTATTACCGAAAA